>JALDXR010000628.1:0-2593 GCA_032154865.1 Nocardioidaceae bacterium | reverse complement strand
ACGACATCGGCCACATCATCCTGGGCAACCCGGGCGGCGGGGTGGCCAGCCTCAACAGTGTCGGCGGCAACGCGAAGGCCCAGGGCTGCACGGGCCTGACCGCACCGACCGGGGACTTCTTCGCCGTGGACTACGTATCCCATGAGATGGGCCACCAGTTCGGCGGGCCCCACACCTTCAACGGTGTCGTGTCGAACTGCTCGGGCGGCAACCGCAGCGCCGCCAGCTCGGTGGAGCCCGGCAGCGGGACGTCGATCATGGCGTACGCCGGGATCTGCGGGTCGGACAACACCCAGCCGCACAGCGACCCGTACTGGTCGCAGCGCAGCTTCCAGCAGATCACCGAGTTCGTCACGTCGGTCCGACCGCCGATCAACGAGGTCCAGAACGTCTCATTGCGTGCCTTCGACACCGACGGCGACTCGTTCCGGATCACCTTCGGCGGCAACCAGTCCGCGCCGATCGTCCGCGGCACGAACTACACGACGGACGGCATCAAGGCTGCCATCGAGTCGATGCCCGGCTGGCCGGCCGGCGGCGTCGCCACGGTCGCGGCGTTCGGCGCCACCGGAACCCTGAACGACTTCGGCTTCCAGGTGACCTTCAGCGGCTCCCTGGCGGCGACCAACGTGGGCAGCCTGGGCCTGGCCGACCTCACCGGCGCCGACGGCTTCGTCGGCGAGACCGCGAAGGGTGGACCGGTCGACAACCAGGGCTTCACGATCGAGCCGACCGGCAACTCCGCTCCGGAGGTCACGGTTCCGAGCCAGTTCACCATCCCGCTGCGTACCCCGTTCGCCCTCAGCGGCGAGGCGACCGATCCCGACGGCGACGTGGTGACCTACCTGTGGGAGCAGAACGACCGCGGTGGCACCACCGGGACCGGCCTGATCAACAACGTCAAGACCAACGGCCCGCTGTTCCGCGTGTTCGGCACCCCGCTGCTCGAGCCGCCGTACGTCGAGACCGAGTACGAAGCGGAAGGTGAGAACCACCCGACGACCGATCCGACCCGGGTGCTCCCCGACCTGGCGCAGATCCTGAGCAACAACACCAACGCGCGTACCGGAGCCTGCCCGGCCGCGAATGTGGAGTGCTTCTCGGAGTTCCTGCCGACCTCGGACTACGTCGGCTTCGCCGGGGTCAACGCCGACCCGCCGTCGCTCAACTTCCGGATGACGGCTCGGGACGGTCATGGCGGGATCGCCAGTGGCGACACCCGGCTCCTCCTGGCACCCACTGCGGGCCCGTTCCTGGTGACCTCGCCGAACACCGGTGTCAACTACAGCACCGGCATTCCGCGCACAGTGACCTGGGACGTGGCCGGAACCGATCAGGCACCGGTGAACGCATCCCACGTACGGGTGAGCCTCTCGGTGGACGGCGGGGTCACCTACCCGTTCGACCTCGCGTCCGAGACGCCGAACGACGGCTCGGTGAGCGTCATGTTGCCGCACGTCGGGACGACCATGGCCCGGATCAAGGTCGAAGCCGTGGGCAACGTGTTCTTCGATCTGTCCGACGAGCCGTTCCGGATCTCCGCCGTCGAGGCGATCCGCGACCAGGTCGATGCGTTCGCGGCGTCGGGCGACATCACCGGCGTCCAGACCGCGAAGAACCTGCGGATGAAACTGAACCTGGCGATCCAATTCCGTGATCAGGGGCTGCTCGACGCGTACGAAAGCCAGATCGAGGCGTTCATCGCGCAGGTCCGGGACTTCACGCCGAGATTCGTCACGCCGACGGCCTCGGACAAGCTGGTGAGCGAGGCACAACTGTTGCTGGACGGCCTCGACTGAGCCGAAGGGTGCACCGGGTTCGACAGTTGCCGTAAGGCGCCGTCCGAACTCGGTGCACCTGTCCAATGACGGCTCCGCACGGTCCGTCCTACCGTCAGCGCAACAGCGGCTGGGTCGAGGCTGCTGCGCAAGAACCGGAGGACGCCCATGCGACGAAGACTCACAGTAGGTGCCATCACATTGGCGGTGGCAGGAGCCGGCCTCGGTACGACCGGCGTGCCTGCCGCCCCGAGCGAAACCAGTACCGGATTCGATCCGGCGGCGGACGAGGAATCCAGCGTCGTCGAGGTGCGCGTCGCGGATCGTGACGAGCTCGACGAACTGATTGCGACCGGCGTCGACCTGGATCATCAGTTGCACCAGGTGGCCGACGGCCTCGAAGTGCACGCGGTCGTCACGCCGAGCGAGGTCGACGCTCTGGAGGCCCTGGGGTTCGACACCGGAGCCGTGGTCTCGAGCTCGGCGCAGATGGAGTCCGCGCTCGAGGAGCGCGAGGCGACCATCGCCGAGCACATCGCGGACAATCAGGAGTTCGCGGCCGCGGCCTACGACCAGACCAACCCCGACATCTCCGACGTCAAGATCGTGCGAGCCGACTACTACACCACCCAGACCGGCTCGCAGGTGCTTTCTGTCGAGGCCAAGTGGGCGCAGGGTCAGACCTCGTCCCAGCAGCTCACCGTGGAGCGGGACAGCGGACCCGGCACGCCAATGGGCTCCGGAGGTACGCAGAACATCTCGCGGTTCGTCGCCGCCGGCGTTCGACCGCCGTCCTTTCCGGCGCGCCGCCGCAT
>JALDXR010000627.1:0-2598 GCA_032154865.1 Nocardioidaceae bacterium | reverse complement strand
AATTGGATCCAGTTGATCGTGAAGTACTTGTCCCGTCCCGCCTCCCAGTCGGGCGGCATCGCCTCGGGGTCCCAGGCCAGCATCACCTTGTAGTGCGGGGTCTTCCACACGTTCGACACGAGGATCACACCGACGAGCACGATGCCCAGGCCGATCGCCGTGAGCACGAACGAGGTGGAGCCGCGATCGTCCCAGAGGAGCACGAGCGCGACGATCGGACCGAGGAACATCCCGAGCGCCCAGGCGAGGTTGTAGACCCGTCCCCAGGAACTATCAGCGAATCGAAGGAACGCTTCCATGAAGTTCCGGAAGTCTGGCCCGTCCATCTCCTTGAGCATCGGACGCATGATCGTGCACAACATCCCCAAGAGACCGGACGCGATCCCCGAGAAGAAGACGGTCTCAGCGAGTACCCATTCCTCCGCTGTCACGACGAACTCTCCCTGGCTGGCTCGTGGCAGTGGCCGTGAACAGGGCCACAGGCTGGTCGGCACCGCGATGAGACGGATGCCGACCACTTTCGTACCGGCACCGCAAAGGTGACGCGTAGTGCCGAAGGTCCCGCGTCGGCGACCACCCCTCGACCTGCCGGCGAGAGGCACCGGGATCTCAGCGGGCGTTGTCGTCCAGCCAGAGGTTCATGAGCCCACGGAAGTGGGCCAGAAACTGCTCGTGCTCATGTGGCGGATACGTAGCAACGACGGCCTCGCGCAGGATCCGGTCGAACCTGTCGGACCCCACCCAGTCGTACACCCGCTCCTCGAGGTGGCCGAGGTGCTTGTCGCACCACTCCCAGTAGCGCCCGCTCTCGAAGTGCTCGTCAGCCAGCGCGAGGTAGGCCGTCACCTTCTCGTCGTAGGTCATGTCGGGGTCGTCGGCGATCGCGAAGTAGCGGCTGGTCTGCAGGTCGACGTTGGACTTGCGGCCGGTGACCACGCAAAACGTCGACCAGCGCACCAGCGCCGTGATGGCCCACGGGAAGTAGTAGTGCAGCGACGTCACCGCGACGTCCGGACAGGCGTTGGCGTAGTCGATCGGGTAGACCTCGTCGCCCCGGACGAGCATCTCCGCGGAGTTGAACTCCCAGGAGAAGAACGCATTCACGATGCGGCTGATGGCGACGGTCTGCGATCCCGCGGCATCTGACAGGAACCCGTGGGAGACCGCATAGCGGTTGTGCATCGGCTGGTCCGGACGGAAGTCCATGACCATGGTCTCGGGACCGATGGACAGCGCCCGAGCGAAGTGCTCGTAGTCGACGGTCGCCTGGAGATGCATGAGCATCTCGCCGGACTCGTCGTACGCCCGATGCAGGTCGTCGCGGCCCTCGATGCGTGAGACTCCCCGCCAAGCTCCGCCGTCGAACGGCTTCATGTACAGCGGATAGCCGAGCTCCTCGGCCAGCCGGTCCAGGTCGAAGGAGCGGTTGTAGCGCTCCGCGGTGTAGACCCATCGCACGTTGTCGACCGGGTTCTTGTATGGCACTAACGTCGTGGGCGGCACGTGGAGCCCGAGTCTGACCATCGCGCAGTATGCGCTGTGCTTTTCCATCGATTGGAAGGTGAACGGGCTGTTGAGGAGATAGGTGCCGTTGACGATCGAGGCCTTCTTCAGCCATTCGCGCGGGTGGTAGTACCAGTGCGCGAGCCGGTCGATCACCAGCGGCGTCCGGACGGGGTCGTCGAGCCGGAACGGCTCGATTGTCAGCCGCTCGCTCGAGAGCGTGTGAGTCTCGCCCCCGTGCTCGATCGACCCGACCATGGCCAGCATCTCCTCGAACGCCTGAGGCCAGTCCTCTTCCGCGCCGAGAAGGAGTCCGATCAGATGGTTTCTCACGGGAACGACACTATGAGACGGCATCGACATAGGGCCATGCTCGGGGGGTGGCCCGAGGTATCGACTACGGAGGTGCGGTGACTTGAAGGCGACCGAGCGGTGGCAGTCCGACCGGATGCAGCAGCCGATCAGCCTGGCGCGGTGGGGTCACTTTGGCACGCCGGTGCTGGTCTTCCCGACGGCCGGCGGTGACGCAGAGGAGATCGAGCGCAACAACCTGGTCGGAGCATGCTGGGATCTGGTGGACAGCGGGCAGGTGAAGCTCTACTCCTGTGACAGCGTCGCGGGGCGCGCCCTGGCCGCAGGTGTGGGCACTCCGGCCTATCGCATGTGGCTGCTCAACCAGTACCACCAGGCGGTGGTGAACGAGGTCGTCCCCGCCATCTTCGCCGATCTCGGTGGCCACCATCCGCTGATCGTCACCGCGGGCGCTTCGATCGGCGCCTTCAACGCAGTCGCCCTGATCTGCCGCCACCCAGAGGTCTTCGGGGCGGCGATCGGCATGAGTGGGACCTACCGGTTGCAGCGGTTCGTCGACGGCCAGTACAGCGACGACCTCTATTTCGCCTCGCCGCTGGACTTTCTCCCGGGTATCGAGGGTCCGCAGCTGGACACGCTGCGGCAGCGACAGGTCATCCTCGCCTCGGGCGAAGGCGCCTGGGAGGACATCGGCGAGTCGTGGGCGATGGCCGACGCCTTGGGCCGCAAGGGTGTGCCGAACCGGGTGGACTCGTGGGGACCGGAGTTCGAGCACGACTGGGC
>JALDXR010000123.1:0-8473 GCA_032154865.1 Nocardioidaceae bacterium | reverse complement strand
TTCGATCTCGTGGGATCGACGCAGCCGGGTGACCACCTCGGCGATCGAGCTCGCGATGGCCTGCGGATCGGTCGCTGGAGTGGGCTCGGTCTCCTCGACCAGGATCGTCCCGGCGTGATCGACCACACCGGCCGCGATCTTGGTGCCACCGACGTCGACGCCAACCGTCAGTCCCACGGGTCGTCCTCCGACAGGTCGATGTGCTCCACGTCCGGCTTCGACTCCGGTCGCGGCTTCGAGGCTGATCCGGTGTCCCCGACCGACTCGGCGACCGAGTCGAGGATCTGCCGCGCGACCACGACGAGCGACGCCACGTGCTCCTTCATGTCAGGACTCGTCGTACGAAGCAGGCCGATCGCCTGGCAGATCGGACACCAGCGGCATTCGGGCGCCCCGGTGGCGATGTGCTCCTGGCCCGGCCAGTCCCCGGCACTTGGCGCCGACGACGCCGCGGCGGTCCCGGAGTCGCCGGTGTGCTGCCGGGCCCAGTCCGTCGCGGCAGCGAAGAGCCGGGCGGCCTCGTCCGCGAGGCTGCCGACCTCGCCCTCGTCGCCCTCGTCGTTCGGACGCGTGTCATCGGTCATCGTGGCTCCACTCCCGCCGTGGCCACCGGTGCCGCGTCGCGATCGTGTCGAAACCGGATGCGCAGCCAGCCGTCGTCGAGGCGGGCGCCTTCCACCCGGCAGCGCTGCATCAGGGCCGGTAGCGCGATCACGCGGCGGTACGACCCCACCGTCACGACGAGATCGCGTCCGTGGCGGGCGAGATCGACGTCGGGTCGATCCGCGAACGGCAGTGCCAGGCTCATACGTACATCGTCCCCCTTCCGCTCCAGCCGCAGTGGTTCGTCGCCGGCCACCGGGGCGAACGCGTCGTCGCTGCCGTAGAGCTCGGCGCCGAACGCGGCCAGCTCGTCTTGGCCCACGGGTTCGCTGGCGCGATAGGCCGACCGCCAGATCGGCAGCGGCGCGAACGAACGCTCCACGTCGGCGAGCACCTCCCGTTGCGCGGCGACCCACTGCTCCCGCCACGGATCGGACCCGGCGGCCGGGAAGATGCGATTCGCCACGACGCCGTCGACGCGATAGCCGTAGAGGGACAGGGTCGTCAATGCGCGTCGGGCCTCGGCGACGACGACCGACTCAGGTGTCAGCACCAGCCGTACCGACGCGTCCGAACCGGTCAGAAGGTCGCGTACCTCACCCAGATCACGATGCAGCCGCTCGACCGCGTCGAACACCGAGTCGTGCGGCATCGGCACTCCGGCGGCCCGCGCCAGCATCGGCCGCAGCGTCTTCATCACCCGGCGCTCGACCGGGAAGACCCGTTCCATGTACCACGTCAGCGCCTCGGGGAGGGCGAGCAGCCGCAGTGTCTCCGCGGTCGGTGCGCAGTCGACGATGACGAGGTCCCACTCCCCCGTCGCGACCTGGTCGCGCACCTCGAGAAGGGCGAGCACCTCATCCGCCCCGGGGAGGACGGTCAGCTCCTCCGCCGCGATCGGATCGACCCCGCTGGCGTCGAGCACCGACAGCAGGTATCCCTGGAGCTCGGCCCATGATCGTTCGAATCGGCGCTGGGTGTCGACCTGCTGCACCCAGACGTGGTCGTCGACGGCGGTCGGTTCCGGCCCGATCACCGTGTCGAAGGCGTCCGCGAGCGAGTGGGCCGCGTCGGTGGAGACCACGAGGGTTCGCAGTCCACTCCGGCCGGCCCGGATCGCGCTCCCGGCCGCCGCGGTGGTCTTGCCGACCCCGCCCTTGCCGGTGAAAAGGAGCACTCGCACATGCCGGAGACTAGTAGGTGCGACGATCCGCCACTCAGACAGTGACGATCCGTCACTCGGACAGCGACCATCCGTCACTGAGGTCCTGTCTAACTGACGGATGGTGACTGTCCGAGTGACGGATCGTCGAAAAGGGGGTCAGGCGGACTCGACGCGCTTCTTGAGGCCCTTCAGCGCGGTGTCGATGATGACCTTCTCCGCCTTGCGCTTGAGCAGCCCGATCAGCGGGATCGCGACGTCGACGGCGAGCTTGTACGTCACCTGCGTCGTGCCGTCACCGTTGTCGCGCAGCTCGTACGCGCCGTCCATCGCCTTGATCATCCGGCCCTCAGCGAGCGTCCACGTGACCGACTCGTCGCCGTTCCAGTCGTACGCGAGCACGTACTCGTCGCGGATCGGCGTGGCGTCGAGCACGAACCGTACGCGGTCGGCCCGTCCGTCGCCGCCGTCGGCCACGACCTCGGTCTCCTTGACGCCGGTGGCCCACTCCGGGTAGGCGTCGAAGTCCGCGATGACGGCCATGATGTCGGCCGACCCCGCGGCGATCGCGATGTCACCGGTCGTCTGCTCGCCCATCGCTGCTCTCCCGGGAGGTGGTGTCGCTCTTGGCAGCGGACCCTACCCCCTGCGGTTCGGCCGCGATCGACGGCACGCCCGGTCGCCGTGACCCCTCCGCGGTGTCCTTGATGGCGAACCCCCATCGCTTCAGCGGACGCGCGTAGCGCTTCCACAGCTGGCGCCGCAGACGACGGGCCTGGCGGGGCCGCAACGGGGCTCCCCCGAAGGTCGGTGCCGGATCGGCCCGGACGTAGACATGGACGACGACCCCGTCGGCGAACTCCTCGAGCCATACCTCGGCGGACCCGACCAGCGTGCCGGTGATGTACCAGCGCTTGCCGAGCGGGCCACGGTCCTCGTAGCAGCGCAGGGTGAGATCAGCGAAGTGCCGGTCCCAGGCGGCGTCGTCGCACCACAGCTTGCGCAGGGCGCTCGGCGACGCCACGACGAAGGTTTCGTCGACGATGTCGAGCAGCGGCACGGTCTGGTCTCCTACCACCGGTTAGCGTTCTGACTGTAGCCTCCCCGGCGAGGCCTCGCCGGAACGTGGACGCAGCGGTCCACGTCGATCTCGGAGGGGAGGAAGATGCGCGCCTTCGCCAATCCCGCCACCTATCAGACGCCCACCATCGGAAACCTCACCGACGACGTGCTCAACCAGGTCGAGACGCGACCGGACGCTGTCGCCTTCCGGCGCAAGCTCGGCGGTAGGTGGGACGACGTCACCTACGCGCAGTTCCGGGACGAGGTGGTCGCGGTCGCGAAGGGACTCGTCGCCGCCGGAGTACGCCCCGGCGACCGGGTCGGCCTGCTGTCGAGGACGAGGTACGAGTGGACGCTCGTCGACTACGCCATCTGGTGGGCCGGCGCCGCGACCGTACCCGTCTACGAGACGTCGTCACCCGACCAGATCGCCTGGATCCTCGCGGACTCGGGCGCGATCGCCTGCGTCATCGAGACCGACGAGCAGCTCGGCCGGGTCCGCCAGGCCCAGGATCGGACGCCGGAGCTGAAGCAGATCTGGGTCCTCGAGGCCCAAGGGATCGAGACTCTCACGGAGCTCGGCGCCGATGTGTCCGATGACGAGGTCGAGTCCCGGCGGTCGGCGGTGACACCCGACGACATGGCGACGGTCATCTACACCTCGGGTACGACCGGCCCGCCGAAGGGCTGCGTACTCACCCACGGCAACTTCATGTTCGAGCTCGGCGTGGCCACGGTCGAGCTGGACCGGCTCTTCCTCGACGAGGACTCCTCGACCCTGTTGTTCCTACCGCTCGCGCACGTGTTCGCCCGCATCATCCAGATCGGCTGCGTTCGGGCCGGCGCCCAGCTCGGTCACTCGTCGAACATCAAGGAGCTGACGACCAACCTCGCCGAGTTCCAGCCCACCTTCCTCCTGGCCGTCCCGCGCGTGTTCGAGAAGGTCTTCAACACCGCGAGCCAACGGGCGCATGCCGAGGGGAAGGGTCGCATCTTCGATGCCGCCGCCGAGAGTGCCATCCGCTACAGCGAGGCGCAGGATGGATCTGGACCCAACCTGATGCGCCGGGTCCGGCACGCCTTGTTCGACAAGCTCGTCTACGCGAGGCTCCGGGCCGCGCTGGGCGGCCGGACGACGTACGCGATCTCCGGTGGTGCTCCGCTCGGCGACCGGCTGGCGCACTTCTTCCGCGGCATCGGGGTGCCGGTCCTGGAGGGCTACGGCCTGACCGAGACCACGGCCGCGCTCACGGTCAACCTGCCCGACGCCCAACGGATCGGCACCGTCGGCCGACCGCTTCCGGGGACCGAGGTGCGGGTCGACGACAGCGGCGAGCTGCTGTTCCGCGGCGGCCAGGTCTTCCGGGGCTACTGGAACAACGAGCAGGCGACGAAGGCCGCGCTGGACACCGATGGGTGGTTCCGCAGCGGCGACGTCGGCGAGATCGACGACGAGGGCTTCGTACGGATCACCGGCCGGATGCGGGAGATCATCGTCACCGCGGGCGGCAAGAACGTCGCTCCGGCCGCCCTGGAGGACCCGATCCGGGCCCATCCCCTCGTCAGCCAGTGCATGGTCGTCGGCGAGGGCAAACCGTTCATCGGAGCCTTGATCACTCTCGACCCCGAGGCACTGCACATCTGGGCCGAGCAGAACGACCTCGATCCGGAGTCGGATCGGCTCACCCAGCACCCGGACGTTCGAACGGCGATCCAGAAGGCCGTGGACGAGGCCAACGCCAAGGTGTCGCAGGCCGAGTCGATCCGGAAGTTCCGCATCCTGCCGATCGACTGGACCGAGGAGTCCGGCCATCTGACGCCGTCGCTGAAGCTGCGCCGCAGCGTGGTG
This sequence comes from Nocardioidaceae bacterium, assembly GCA_032154865.1. Taxonomy (GTDB): domain Bacteria; phylum Actinomycetota; class Actinomycetes; order Propionibacteriales; family Nocardioidaceae; genus DATFRX01. The sequence goes on along the minus strand of JALDXR010000123.1, from coordinate 3,797 downwards.
ATGCGGGACTTCGCCGCCGAGGTCGAGGCACTCTACAGCTGACCGACACGGCTGACCGACATGGCTCAGCCGCCGTCCGACTCACGCTGCTGCCAGCCCTGTGCGATCGCGATGCGCTGCGCCAGCGTCGGATGGGATGCGTACCACGCGTAAAGCAGCCGTGGCGGCCACGGGTCCGACAGGTTCGCCGTCGCCAGCCGCCGCTGGGTCGCCTCGAACGTCTCGGGATCGTGAGTCAGATCGAGGGAATGCACGTCGGCCCGGGCCTCGATCGCCCGACTGAGCAGGTTCTGCACCGGGCTGATCAGGAACGTGCCGCACGCCACCAGCGCCATGATCGCCGGGACGACCCGAGCGTCGCGTGGCGGCCCCGCGGGATAGCCGGCCCGATCGGCGAGCCGTCGCGACGTGACCAGCAGCGCGAGCAGGGTCACCCCGGCGATCGCCCCCAGGGCGCCGACCAGCGTGCCGTAGAGCACGTCGTCGTTCTTGGCGTGTCCGAGCTCGTGAGCGACAACGAGCCGCACCTCGTCCGGGGTGGCGTCGCGCAGCAGCGTGTCGTAGACCACGATCCGCTTGGTGGCGCCGAACCCCGAGACGTACGCGTTGAGCGAGTTGGTGCGCCGGGAGGCGTCGGCGACGAGGACATCGTCGACGTGGATGCCGTCGGACTCCGCGAGCTGGATCAGGGACGTACGCAGTGGACCGTCCGGCATCTCCTCGAAGTTGTTGAACAACGGCTCGACGACGAGCGGATAGCCGAACGAGCCGATGATCACGAGCCCGCCCGCCGCGAGCGAGGCCGGCAGCCACCAGCGCCGCCAGCGTCGCGCCATCGCGATGACGACCACGAGCGGTACCGCCGCGAAGACCACCGACACGGCCCACGAGGTGAGCAGGTCGGTCGCCCACTCCGGCCACGAGTTGGTCGCCAGGTCGAAGTCCTTCTGCACCGACTGGGCCCGGATCGCCAGCGGCAGCGTCACGATGCGGCCCACCGCGAGCAACGCGGCGACCGCGAGCAGGACCTGGAGCGGCCACCAGCGCGACCCCGGCAGGCGCCGGACCAACCGGGCACCCCAGGGCGTCAGACCGAGGACGATCGCCACGACCAGCGAGACGCCGGTGCTGGCGAGGCCAACCGGAACGATCTGGTCCCGGTAGGAGTCGATCCGCTCCAACGTGGCCGACGGAAGCCCGCCGGTCTGGTCGATCGGCGCCAGCGAACCGCCGGGCAGCCAGTCCCACGGGGCCGTGACGATCACGACGATCGCCAAGGCGACGCTGACGACGGCGAGCCAGGCCCAGGCCAGCCGGCGGTCCGAGAGTGTCATGGCTCAGGAGTTTCCGGAGGCCAGCGTCGTGAGGTAGTCCTGCCACGCCGTGGTCAGTCCCTCGAGATCCAGCCCGACCGTGTCGACCAGCGCGGCCTCGACCGGCGTACCGGTCCGTACCTCGTCGTAGAAGTCGACCACCGCATCGTCGCCGTAGTAGTCGCCGAGCATCCGGAAGATCAACCAGGCCGACTCGTACGTACGTCCGAGCCCGTGCCGATCGGACGCGAACTGCAGCGCGCGCGGGAGATGCGCCGGCGCCTCGTGCTTGCGTACGTAGGACAGGATCTGGCTGGCGGCCCGCTCGACCGGGATCCGGTCGCTCGCCAGTGCCACGTAGTCCGCGAAGCCTTCGGCGACCCACAACTCGATCGGCGCCACCGTGACGCCGGTCGCGGCATGCGTCACCTCGTGGCTGACGACGAGCTGAGCGGCCTTGCGACTGAGGTCGTCGAAGACGTCGGGATTGAGGACGACCTGCGCCGGTGCCCGGTTCGAGCTGCTGCCGTCGAGGGTTGTGGTCACGGCGGCGATCTGCCCGAGCTCGTCGGTGTCTTGTCCGAGCAACAACGCCGCGGTGTTGTCGGAGTCCGGGACCATGATGACCACCGGCCGCGCGGCGACGTCGTCGGCCGGCACGACCCGGGTCAGATCCTTGATCGCCACGTCGATCAGCCGGGTGCAGGTGTCGAGATCGACGCTGTCGGGCACGCCGACACACGTGCCGCCCGGCGCCGACTCGATGCCGACCGGCCCGGTCAGCCAGACCGGCACGGGGTCGTCGGCCGGGCTGTCGAGACCCACCAGGGCGAGCCCGTCGTCCTCGTAGGAGAACCGCAGCGGCACGAGCACGGGCACCGTCCGGTACGTCTGGTGCTCCGGTCCGGCCGCGATCTCCCATCGCACCTCGACGTCGGCCGTGAACCCGAACGGGTCGGCGACCGACTCGGAGTCGGCCGCGACGTAGCGCAGGTCGATCCACCGCACACCGAGGGCGTCGAGGGTGTCGAAGACCTGGCCGGCCCAACGCCGGGCGGCGTCCGAATCGCCCGCCGCGGCAACGAATCCGGACACGTCCCGACGCATCCACGACCGGTTGAGGCTGTGCAGCAGATCGGTGGCGAGCGCGTCCCGCTCGGTCTCGCCGATCGGTGGCCCGGCCGACGGCGGAGGGTCACTGGATCCGGAGTCGGTGCTGTCGGTCGAGGTGGACCACCAGACCGCTCCGAGGACGACGGCGAAGACGACGACGGCGCCCACGACCCCGCGGGCAAGCTCTCGGGCGGGGCCCGGCGCTCCGGAGGGTCGAGCCGCGTCGGTCACCCCTCGATCCTAGGGATGCCGGGGCCGAGGGCGGAGCGGTGTCGTCGCGTTTCGGCGACGACGGAGGATCAGCCTATGTGGCGTACGTCGGTGAGCGGCATGTAGCCGGTCGCCGGAGCAACCTCCACCCCGGTCTCGGGGTTGGCGGCATGGACGATCTGACCGTTGCCGATGTACATGCCGACGTGGCTGATCGGGCTGTAGTAGAAGAGCAGGTCGCCCGGGACCGCCTCGGACAGCGAGATCGACGTGCCCTGGGTGGCCTGCACGCTCGACGAGTGCGACAGCGACACCCCGGCTTGGGCCCAGGCGGCCATCGTGAGCCCGGAGCAGTCGTAGGAGTCCGGTCCGGCGGCACCGTAGACGTAGGCGTCGCCGACCTGGGCGAGCGCATAGTCCACCGCGATCTGAGCCTGCCCGGAGCTGGCCTCGATGGTGGTGGACGGAGCCACCGGCTGGTCTCGGCTGGCCTCGGCCGCCTGCTCCGCCTCGAGCTCGTCGAGCAGGGCCTGGGCCTTGTCGGCCTTCGCGTCGACCGTCTGGTATTCCTTGGCCGCCTGATCCTTGGCCTTCGCGATCGCGTCGACCTGCTCGGCGAGTTGCTGCTTGCGCAGGTCGAGCTCGGCCGAGGCGGCCTCGTAGCCGGCCATCAGGCTGGCCTGGGTGGAGCTGTAGGACTGCATGGCGGCGAGGCCGTCGATGAAGTCGTCCGGGTTGCCCGAGGCGAGCAGCTGGCTGGTCAGACCCATCGGCGACTGCTGGGCCTGGAAGGCGACCATGTCGCCCACCCGCTCGGAGGCAGCCTCGAGGGTGTGCTCCTGGGCCTTGACGTCAGCACGCAGCGCCTTGAGGTTCTTGCGGGCGTCCTTGAGATCGACCTGGATCGTGTTGAGCCGCTCCTGGGCCTGCTCGGCCTGTTCATAGAGCCGATGGGCGCGCCGCTGGACGTCCTCGATGCTGGGATCGGGAGTCGCGTAGCCCGATGACGGAAGCACCACCATGCCTGTGACCAGGGCTGCGCCGGTCGCGACGGTGGCACGGACAAGTGAAGTTTTCCGGGCGGTAAGCACGCTCGGTCGGTCTCCTAGCTCTCGACGCCTACCAGGTGAGCTGTCGGGTTCGGGCCGGCTAACGCCCGTC
>JALDXR010000626.1:0-2609 GCA_032154865.1 Nocardioidaceae bacterium | reverse complement strand
CATCCCGTCGCCCTCCATGGGATACGTGTACGAGCCGAGGGGCGGGAACTCGGGGTTCGGCCCGTTGCGCAGATAGGCGCCGGTCAGGTCGTCGGGCAGCGTGCCGTCGACGGTGAGGTCGGTGACGTCGATCTCGTCACGGACCGGGGCGAAGCGACCCGACAGGAACGGCTCGGTCGACTCATCGACCTCGGACAACTCCGATGCTGGGGACGTCGAGGACACCGTCGTCCGCGTCGACACCGGCCGATGGAGCAATGACGTGATGATCCCGACGCTCGTGGATTATCTCGAGGCGCGTCAGACCAGCATGCGCGAGCGTCGCATCGTGCCCGACATGGTGGAGACCGCCACCTTCCAATGGATCCAGCAACAGCGGCTGGTGATCGCCGACGCGGAGGACCGGGGCTGGACGGTGCCCGCAGAGGCCAGGATGCGCGTCGTCGGCGTCGAGCCGGGCAACTCCGACGCCGTCGTACGCGTCTGTATGTGGGGCCCTTCGGTAGATTTCGTCCAGGTCGAATCGGGCGAACCGGTCGGGTCCCAGATGCGACAGTGGTACCCCTTTGATGTCAAGATGGTGCAGGCCCGCGCCCGCTGGTACGTTTCAGCGGCTGCTGAGGCTGCTTTTGCGTGCGAGGTGGACGAGGGATGAGACCAAGCTCGGGGCGTACGTCGAACCGAACACGTGCGAGCGTCGCTGCCGGCCTGCTGGCCGTTGCCGCCGTGCTTGTGGCCCCGACCTCAGCGGCCGAAGCCGGGCCAGCCGTCGGCGCGTCCGTCGGCGGGGCGAGTTCCACCGCAGGCGGCTTCGGTCTTCCACAGGGGTCCTTGCCGAGCTCCGCATCGGTGGCGGCAGCCGGCGACTCCACCGGGAGCACCGGCAGCTGCACCGGCTACGCCAACGGCGTCGGCGCCGGCATCTACTGCTACGGGGGTGAGGAGAGCGGCACTCCGGAGAACCTCATCGACCGCTTCGCGGGCTGGACCTTCGATCCCTGTCGCGTCTACAACATCCCGACCGGGATGCGGGCACCGCACAATCCCACCCCGAGCAAGGGTCAGTACTACCTGTCCGCGTGTCTCGAGAACGTCGACCTCCATGATCCGTACGGCGGCCAGCCACGCGTCACCCTGAAGTTCGTCTATGTCGACCACTCCGAACCGGATCCGACCGCATGGGATCCGAACCCGCTGGAGGAGTTCCTGTGGGCAGCGGTCCGGTCCAACTATCCGGTGCCGTTCGTGACGACCTGGCCGACACACATCCCTCGGGTCGGCGTCCCGACCTGGTTCCAGTTCCGCTGGCTCGACGAAGATCTCCAGGCGGCGACGCAGGGACCGTACGCCAACTACCGAGACGGCGGACCCTACCTCGAGCTCAACTACGGCGACGTGCAGTTGATCGCCCGATCGGTCGACGTACGGGTCATTCCGCAGGTCGAGGACATGGAACCGGCCGGCTGTGGCCCGGTGCCGAAGCCCTACGACCAGGACGCCGAGCCGACCCCGGAGGCGCAGACCAGCCGCTGCTACGTCGTCTTCGAACACTCGAGCGCGGCCGCCGAGAGCCTCACCCCGGACGACGTGCCACTACCCGAGCCCGACCCGGACTATCCGATCCCGATGTTCGTCCTCAACGTCGAGGTCGACTGGCGCGTGACGATGGCGGCTGACAACGGAGAGAACGCCGATCTCGGCATCCACACGTTCACCGCCTACCAGCAGATCCCGGTGTCTGAGGTGTTCGGCCTGAGCGGTCAGGACCACTGATCGGTGCCGACGACCCGTCCACATCAGCCGACCCGGCTGCCGACCCAGAGTCGGCGGCGACGGCGTGGCGGAGAGGTCGTCCGGGGACTGTTCGGGCTGCTCGTCACGCTGGTCGTGATCGTCGGGCCGCCGGTCGGCCTGGTGGTCCTGGTCGGCAACCCGCTTCCTGAGGAGGCGCCCAACAGCGACTGGCTGACCGCGGAGATCTCCTCCGACACGCTGCTCGCGATCCTCGCGATCGTCTTGTGGCTGGCCTGGCTGCACTTCGTGATCTGTCTGCTGGTCGAGTTGGTGAGCGATCGGCGTGGCCGTGGCCTCGCCCCTCAGGTGCCCGGTGGCGGTGTCGGCACCCAGGCCTTGGCCCGTCGGCTCGCCGGCGCGGTGCTCCTGCTGGCCGGCACGTCGGCCGCGACACTCCCGCCGGCGACGGCCAGCAGCGATCGGGCACCAGCCGAGACACAGAGCACCTCGGAGACAACGACCACGATCGCGCCCCGGTCCGGCGACGACGGCGCCCGCGTCGCCCCCGTACGCGACGCCCGGGGAGTGGTGAAGTACTACGAGGTGCAGCCGCCGAGTGGCCGCCACTACGAAACACTCTGGGACATCTCCGAACGGTTCCTCGGCAGCGGCCTGCGCTACAAGGAGATCTTCGAGCTCAACCACGGCGTGCTGCAGCCGGACGGCCGCAAGCTCACCAACGCCGATCTGATCCAGCCGGGCTGGCAGCTTCAGCTCCCCGCCGACGCCGAGGGCGCCAGTCTCAAGATCGTCGATCACCGGGTCTCCGACCCGACCGGACCTGCCGCCGAGCCGGACGATGCCAAGCCGCCCGA
>JALDXR010000625.1:0-2610 GCA_032154865.1 Nocardioidaceae bacterium | reverse complement strand
GCTCCAGGGTGGCCCGTCCGGCGGCCAGCACGACTCCGCGACCGTCTGGCCCCTCCCAGGTGTCGACCTCGGCGAGCCCGAGTACGTCGCGGTAGAACCGCCGCGCGCCTTCGTAGTCGCGCACCGTCACCGCCACCCGCAGCTCCCGTACGCCGGAACTCTCCGTCATCTCGATGCCTCCTCAGGGACCGGCGAAATCAGGTTCGCCTCACCTATGTGAGGTTAGAACGTACGGACTCCTGAAACGGCGACGGCCCCGGCGGGTTCAATGCCGGGGCCATCGCTGTGTGAGTTCAGCCGCTCCCTCGGTCGTCGGGATTTGGAGAGGAACGGTTGCAGTATTCATCGCTGTAAAGGCCCTGGCGTTACAGCCGACTCGAGGTCAGGCGGGCGTGCGCGCACAGTGCTCGATAGCGCTGCACGAGTGCGCCGTTGACATGTGACCTTCCGGTCACATATTCTCGAACGGTGTCCGACGACGACCACGTGTTCAAGGCACTCGCCGACCCGACGCGGAGGCTGCTGCTCGACCAGCTCTACGAGCGCGACGGCCGTACGCTCACCGAGCTCGAGTCGCAGATCGAGATGACCCGCTTCGGCGTCATGAAGCATCTGCGAGTGCTCGAAGATGCCCGTCTCGTCGTGACCAGGAGGTCAGGGCGCGAGAAGCTCCACTACCTGAATCCGGTGCCGATCCGGCTGATCTACGACCGCTGGATCGACAAGTACGCGGAGCGCCACGTGTCGGCGCTCGCAGACCTCAAGCACGAACTAGAGGAGATGGCATGACCACGGCCACGCAGGTGCAGACCACGCAGGTCTACAACATCATCATCAAGGCGACCCCCGAGGCGGTCTGGGCGGCGATCACCGAGCCGTCGTTCACCGAGCGCTACTTCTACGGGGTGCGGATCACGGTCGCTCCTGACCACTACACGTCCCTCGGCCCCGACGACGAGATCTACGGCGACGAGCCGGTCTACGAATACGACCCGCCGCGCAAGCTCGTGCACGGCTGGCGCTCGCTTTACAGCCCCGAGCTCGCGGATGAGGACGAGAGCCGCGTGACGTGGGAGATCGAGCCGCAGGACAACGGAACCTGCCTGCTCACGGTCGTCCACGACCGGCTCGAAGGCGCCCCGAAGACCGCGGCCTCGGTTGCCGGTGTCGGCTGGATGACCGTGCTCAGCGGCCTGAAGACGCTGCTCGAGACGGGCCAGCCCCTTGCCTGAGCTGGAGTTCGACGAGTTCACGATCGCGCTGCTCGTGAGTGGGCCGACGCCGAACTCGGCGGTCTACCAGGACGCGCACCTCGCCCATCTCGCGTCGCTCCATGACTCGGGTGCGCTGCTCGCCGGTGGGCCGCTCAGCGACCCGGCCGGTGAGCTGCGAGGGTTGAGCATCCTCAGCGTTCCGGTCGACGAGGCCCGCCGGCTGAAGGAGTCCGATGAAGCGGTACGGGCCGGTGTCTTCTCGGTTCGAGCAATGCCGTGGCGGATCCCGGCCGGCGCGATGTCGTTCTCGCGTACGTTCTTTCCGCGCTCGATGCGCGACGTCACGGGAGACTAGCTGCCTTTCGCCCCCTTCGGGTGATGCCGCCGTCGGCGGGCTGACGGGATCCTTGGAGGGTGTCCGGTGTCGTCGAGCCCGGCACTGTCGGCAGGGCGTAGCCGAAGGGCGGTGATGTCGCCGGATGGCGGGTGAGGGAGTTCGTAGCAGACTCGGCAAGGCTGCGGGCGCGTTCACCAGCAACGCCAGAAACCCCAACCTTCGTCGCGCCCAGCTGAGCTTCCTCGGCGCCTGGACGGCCGAATGGGCGTTCACGGTGGGACTCGGGATCGTGGCCTACCGGGACGGTGGGGCGACCGCCGTCGGCCTGGTGGGACTGCTTCGCATGGTGCCGTCCGCCGTCTTGGCGCCGATCTTGTCCCCCTTGGCCGACAGGGGTCGCCGGGAGCGCGTCCTGATCCTGGTGTCGACGGTCCGCGGAGCCGCCACCGCCGCGGCCGCCGTCGTCGTCGGCGTGGCCGGTCCACCGGCGATCGTCTACGCGCTGGCGGCGTTGTCCACGATCGCCGCCACCCTCTTCCGGCCGGCCCACTCGGCACTGCTCCCGTCGCTGTGCCGCACCGGCTACGAGCTGACCAGTGCCAACGTGGTGCGTGGTCTGCTGGACTCCACCGCCACGTTGGTGGGGCCGCTGCTCGCCGCGGTGCTGCTCGAGTTCACCAGCGTGACAGTGGTGTTCGCGGTCGCGGCCGGTGCCTCGTTCTGTGCCGCACTCCTGTTGCTCCGGCTGCGTTACTACGCTCCGCCGCGCCCGTCCGCGCCGACCGAGTCTCGGCTGCTGAACGAGGCTGCCGAGGGCATCCGAGCCGTCGCTCGAAACCGCGACCTGGCGCTGATCGTCGGCCTGGCGGCGGCGCAGACGCTGACCCGTGGCGCGCTGACCGTTTTCACCGTCGTGGTCGCCATCGACCTGCTGGAGACCGGCGAACCGGGCGTCGGCACACTGACGGCGGCCATCGGGGCCGGGGCCGTACTCGGATCGCTCGCGGCTTCGCTGCTGGTCGGGACTCGGCGACTGGGTGCCTGGTTCGCCGTCGGTGT
>JALDXR010000624.1:0-2615 GCA_032154865.1 Nocardioidaceae bacterium | reverse complement strand
GCAAGCTGGTCGGCGGCAACGGACCGCCCTCGTTCGCGGTCAACTTCAACGACGCGCCGTCCATCACCGGCCGGCCGGTGCTCTCGATCGACAAGGGCGAGGCGCCGCAGGGCCCCGGCGAGATCATGCTCGACGAGTTCACCGCCGACCAGGCCGGCTACGAGATCGGCGACACGGTTCCGCTCGCGACGCTGATCGACCAGAAGGCCGGGCTGCAGCGCGCCACCCTGACCGGGATCGTGAGCTTCGGCGAGGGATCGCTGCAGGGCGCGACGCTCACGGTGTTCGACACCAAGGCGATGCAGGACCTGTTCTTCGACGGGAGGGACGTCTACACCGACATCTGGCTCACGGCCGACGACGGCGTCAGCCAGGAGGAGTTGCGCGACGAAGCGGCGGCCGTGATCCCGAACGATCTCGAGGCGCGTACGGGCGATGACGTCGCCGAGGAGTCGCAGGACGACTTCGAGGAAGCGATCAGCTTCATCAGCATCTTCTTGCTGGTGTTCGCCGGCATCGCGCTGGTCGTCGGCACGTTCCTCATCATCAACACGTTCTCGATCCTGGTCGCGCAGCGCAGCCGGGAGCTGGCCTTGCTCCGGGCGCTTGGTGCCTCGCGTCGCCAGGTCACCCGGTCAGTCCTGCTCGAGTCGTTCATCATCGGCCTGATCGGGTCGACGATCGGCATCCTGCTCGGGTTCGGTCTGCCACCGGCGCTGACCGCCTTGATGCGGGCGATCGGGATCGATCTGCAGCTGGAGGGGCTGGTCTTCAAGCCGCGGACGGCGATCGGGGCGTACGCCGGCGGCATCGTCGTCACGATGATCGCGGCGTACCTGCCGGCCCGCCGGGCCAGCCGGATCGCGCCGGTCGCCGCGCTTCGCGACGACATCGCCTTGCCCGAGTCGTCGATCCGGCGCCGGACGATCATCGGCGCGATCGTCGTCGTGATCGGGGCCGGGCTGATGGCGCTCGGCCTCGCCGGATCGGGGGGCACCGGTGCGTCGCTGGTCGGCCTCGGCATCCTGTGCGTGCTGCTCGGTGTCGCGGCGCTGAGCCCAGTGGTCGGGCGGCCGGTCCTCCAGGCGCTCGGGCGGATCTTCCGGCCGTTCGGCATGGTCGGCCGGCTCGCGACCCAGAACTCGCTGCGCAATCCGCGGCGTACCGCTGCCACCGCCTCCGCACTGATGATCGGCTTGGCGCTGGTCGCGACGATGTCGGTGCTCGGCTCGTCGGCCAACGCCAGCATCGACAAGATGGTCAAGGAGAACCTGGCCGCCGACTACGTCATCTCCAACGCGATCGGCGCTCCGTTCTCGCCGGGGATCGCCGAGCAGGCCGCCCAGGTCGACGGCGTCGAGTCCGTCGCGGCCTACCGCGGGATGCCGGTCGACGTCGACGACCAGGAGATCTGGGGTGGCGCGACCGATCCGCCGGCCTTCACCCAGATGATCGACGCCACGATCGTCGACGGCTCCCTGGACGATCTGAGCGGCTCGACCGTGGCGTTGGACAGCGGCACGGCCGAGGATCTCGGCGCCTCGGTCGGCGACACGATCGACCTGGAGTTCCCGGGGTCGGACCAGTCAGTCGAGGTCGTCGCGACCTACGACGACAACCCGGCGATGGGTCAGTACGTCGTGCCGTTCTCGGTGTTCGACGCCGCCCAGATCCGGCCGGCCGACTCCTACGTCTACATCTTGCGCGAGGACGGTGCATCGCCGACGCAGGTCCGGTCCGACCTGGAGCAGATCGTCGAGGACGTGCCGACGGTGTCGCTGAAGGACCAGGAGGAGTTCGCCGACGAGTTCAAGGCCAACGTCAACCAGTTGCTGTTCCTGATCTACGCGTTGCTCGGTCTCGCGATCGTGATCGCCGTGCTCGGGATCATCAACACGCTGGCCCTGTCGGTGATCGAGCGGACCCGCGAGGTGGGCCTGCTGCGGGCGGTCGGCATGAGTCGCCGGCAGTTGCGCCGGATGGTCCGGCTGGAGTCGATCGCGATCGCGGTGCTCGGCGCGGTGCTGGGCGTCGTGATGGGCGTGGTCTTCGGGGTGGTCTTACAGCGGGCGATCGCGGACCAAGGCCTCGACGTGCTGTCCGTGCCGTACGTGAGCCTGGCCGTCTTCGTCCTCATCGCCGCCGTCGTCGGCGTACTCGCGGCGCTGCTTCCGGCCCGCCGGGCGGCCCGGCTCGACGTACTCCGCGCGATCACGACCGAGTAAGCGCTGGCGGCGCGGGTGCTTGGCCCCCCCGCGGCCAGCCGGTGTCCGCCGGTGTCGCGCGCCGATCTTCGCTCTCGCCAGCCGCAGGGTTGGCGTGAGATGCAGGTTTCCGGCCTCCGATTTCTTGAATTTCCCGCCAACTTCACGTGCCCGACTCGAGTGTTGACGTGAATCTGCGGGTTCCGCGCAGAGTTGGCGCGATCTTGCACCAACAGTTGCCGCAACCGCCGCGCTCGTTGCCCGGCCTCCGCCGCGGGCGCCGCCCCCGCCTCCGCCGGCGCCGCTCCAGCCCCGGCCAGCCGCCGATTCGCGTCGCGCCGCCCGGCCCGGCTACACTTCCTCGGTTGCCCGGTCGTGTCCGGGCTCGATGCAACGCCCTCCTGTCACGGA
>JALDXR010000623.1:0-2624 GCA_032154865.1 Nocardioidaceae bacterium | reverse complement strand
GCTTCTCCTCCGACGGACTGTCGGCCTCGGCCTTCGGCTCGGCGTCGCCCTTGGTGTCGGCCTTGGCGTCGGCCTTCGTGTCAGCTTTGGCGTCCTTCGCGTCAGCCTTGACGTCGCTCTTCGCGTCAGCCTTGGCGTCGCTCTTCGCCTCGTCCTTGGCCGCAGACTTCTTGGCCGACTTCTTCTTCGGCGTCGTCGCGGCGTCCTTGGGCTGGCTGCCGGCGTCCTTGAGCGCCTCGTTGAACGCGTCGTCACGGTTGCGGCGGCTCTTCGGCTGCAGCAGCGGCTCCGGAGCGGGCTCGCCCTTGAACTTCTGCCAGTCGCCGGTCTTGCTCAGAATGGCCTTCACCGGGTCACTCGGCTGCGCGCCGACACCCAGCCAGTACTGCGCCCGCTCGGAGTCGACCTCGATGTACGACGGGTCGTCCTTCGGGTGGTATTTGCCGATCTGCTCGATGAACCGGCCGTCGCGCTTGGTGCGCGAGTCGGTGACGACGATGCGGTAATAGGGCGCGTGGACCTTGCCCACGCGCCGTAGGCGGATCTTGACGGCCACGGGTGTGGTGTCTCCTCATGTCTTGGAGGGTGAGCCGGCGCGCTCCGGTGGGGTCAGGAGCGTGCCTACTCGGTGGGCCGGGCCGTGCGGGTGAGAGGGGCCGCGCGCGGTCGGACTCAGCGGGCCATTCTGCCAGACATGCCCACCCCGACTCCAACCGGAGCAGTTGTCAGGCGCCATTCGGGCCCTGGGCCGAGTGGCGCCGGACAACTTCGAGAGAGTGGGCGCATGACGACTTCTGACCCGCGCAGCCTGTCGAGCTACCACGCGCGGCTGCCGTACGGAGAGCGGGTCTCGGCCGAGCCGCTCGTCGGCCTGCCGTTCTTCCCGTTCGATGGCGATGTGTCCGTCGTGCCGCTGGACGAGCCGATCGTGCCGGAGCCGCCCCGAGTCGGTGAGCCCGGCGGGAATCCGTGCGAGCGGTGCGAGAAGCCCGAGGAGTACGCGATCTGGCGCGACGACCAGTGGGTGGTTCGCACCGGCTTCCAGTCGATGGGGCTCCCGATGGTGGCGGCCCTGGAGCCGCTGGAGCATGTCACCATGCACACGATGCCGCCGGAGCTGGCCGCGACGATGGGACCCGTCATCCGGCGCCTCGCGCTCGCGATCGGCCGGATCGACAGCGTCGCCCGGTGCCATTTCAACCGCTGGGGCGACGGCGGGGAGCACTTCCACATGTGGTTCCTCGCCCGTCCGCTCGGCATGATGCAGCTGCGCGGCGCGATGATCGCGGCCTGGGACGACATGCTGCCGCCGATCCCGGACGACGAGGTGGCCGCGAACAGCCGTACCGTCGCTGCCGCGATGGTCGAGGACGGCGGCGAGGCGGTCGGCGCCGGCGCGGCCTGAGGCGGAGTTGTCAGGAGACTCGGGTTAGGGCCGAGCAGCGCCTGACAACTCAAGTGACGACGCGGCCGCGTAGCACGATGCGCTTCGGCGCGGTGAGCACCGCCAGGTCGGCGAGCGGGTCCGCGTCGTAGACGACGAAGTTGGCCCGGACGCCCTCGGCGAGCCGACCCGCGTGGCCGAGCCACTCCCGCGCGCGCCATGACGCGGCACCGAGCGCGTCGTAGGCGGACAGCCCATACGTCGCGAGCTCCTGCACCTCCTCGGCGATCAGCCCGTGCGGCAGTACACCACCGGCGTCGGTCCCGGCGAAGATCGGCACACCCGCCTCGTACGCTGCGTGGATCGTGTCGCGGCGCCGCTCGTGGAGCGCCCGCAGGTGACTCGCGTACGCGGGGAACTTCGGCTCGCCCTGCGCGGCGTACGCGGGGAAGTTGCCGAGCTGCTTGGCGGTCGGCACCAGCGAGACTCCACCGGCGACCATCTCGTCGATCAGCTCGGTCGACAGTCCGGTGCCGTGCTCGATGCAGTCGATGCCGGCCGCGATCAGGTCCGGGAGAGCGTCCTCGCCGAAGACATGGGCCGTGACTCGCGCGCCGTGCCGATGCGCCACCTCGATCGCGGCGATCAGCGCGTCCCGCGGCCACAGTGGCGCCAGATCGCCGATGTCACGGTCGATCCAGTCGCCGACAAGCTTCACCCAGCCGTCGCCTCGTTCGGCTTCGCGCGCGACGTACGAGGGCAACTCCGGCGGCTCGATCTCGTGGGCGTAATTGCGGATGTAGCGCTTGGTCCGAGCGATATGGCGACCGGCCCGGATGATCTGCGGCAGGTCGTCGCGGTCGTCGATCCATCGGGTGTCCGCGGCGCTGCCGCAGTCGCGCAGGAGGAGTGCACCGCCGGCGCGGTCGGCCAATGCCTGTTGCTCCTGCGTGTCCTCGTCGACCGCGCCGGCCTCGTCGAGGCCGACGTGACAGTGGGCATCGACGAGACCGGGGACGATCCAGGTCGGTCCGAGGCCGGCCGCGATGTCGGTCGCGTCAGAGACCGGCTCGAAGGTGATCCGGCCCTCGGCGACGTAGAGATCGCGCTGCTCGCCCTCGGGCAGCATGACGCCGCGTACTCGCAAGGCCTCGGTCATGTGTCGACCGTATCGAGGCGCAGCGCCCGCCACGTCATCCGCCCGAGATGGCCCCGTCATCCGCCCCAGATGGTCCCGACG
>JALDXR010000622.1:0-2627 GCA_032154865.1 Nocardioidaceae bacterium | reverse complement strand
CCGCGACGTCGCTCTGCCCGGGGAGCCGGCGCTGGTCGCGATGCTCGGCAAGGCATCGGCGCGGCACCTCTACGCCCTGGCGCACAACCGGGATCCGCGGCCGGTCGAGGTCGGGCGCCGTCGCCGCTCGATGGGCGCTCAGCGCGCGCTCGGCTGGCGGCACAAGACGCCCGACGAGATCGACGGCTACCTCATGGGCCTTGTCGACAAGTTGACTCGCCGACTGCGCGGCGCGCATCGGTTGTGCCGGACCGTCATCCTGCGGATGCGGTTCGAGGACTTCGAGCGCGCCACCCGATCGCATACGCTCCCGGACGCCACCCGTGACACCAAGCCCATCCTGATCACCGCCCGAAGGCTGCTGCGGGCGTCGATGCCGATGATCCGCGACCGCGGCCTGACCCTGATCGGCGTGACCCTGACCAACCTCGACGACGACGAGGCGGTCCAGCTCACCCTGCCGCTGGAGCGCCGGGAGCCGGCCGCCCTCGACGGTGCGCTCGACCACGTACGGGATCGCTTCGGTTCCACGGCGGTCACCCGCTGCGTACTGCTGGGGCGTGGCGAGGGAATGTCCGTGCCGCTGCTGCCGGACTGAGGCGTACGCTCGGCGCGATGGAGCTCACCAAGTACACCCATTCCTGCGTACGGATCACCGACGGCGACCGGGGCTTGGTGATCGACCCCGGAATGTTCTCTGAGGTCACGGCCGCTCTCGACGGCATCCACGCGGTGCTCGTGACGCACGAGCATCCCGACCATGTCGACGTCGACGCCCTCCTGGCCGCGGCCGAGACGGACTCCGACCTGCGGGTCTGGGCGCCGGCATCGGTCGCGGGGATGCTGTCCGGCCTCGGCGACCGGGTCATGACGGTCGTCCCCGGCGAGACCCTGACGGCCGGCGGCCTGGAGGTCCAGGTCCATGGCGGCCAGCACGCCATGATCCACCGGTCGATCCCTGTCGTCATGAACGTCGGCTACCTCGTCGAGGGGGCGGTCTACCATCCGGGCGACTCTCTCGACGTCCCGACCGTGCCGGTGCCGACGCTGCTGCTGCCGATCCACGCCCCGTGGTCGAAGACCGCCGAGGTCATGGACTTCCTGATCGGAGTCCGCCCGCAACAGGCGTACGCGATCCACGACGCGATGCTGGCCGACGCCGGGCTCGGACTCATCGCGGCACTGCTCGACCGGATCGCCACGATGTACGGCATGAGCTATCGCCGCTTGACACCGGGGGAGTCGGTCGGCGTCTGACGCTCTGCTGCGACACCACGTTCTCGTGGTACGTGCGCACTCTGCACGGCGTCGATGCCGAGCAGAGTGTCGACACGCCATGCAAGGTGCGCCGCCGACATCGATGGAGCGTGAGTGCGTCGCGGGTCGTTGCCGGTCCTGGCGAGCCATGCCTCACAAGTACCACGAGAACGTGGTACGCCGACCGGGTCAGCCCGAGCGCGACTCCCGCCACAGATCGACGCCGGAGTCGACGGCGTGCTCGTCGATCTGACGGAGCTCGTCGTCGGAGAAGTCGAGCCGGTCGAGCGCGTCGAGGTTCTCGTCGAGCTGGGCGACGCTGCTGGCGCCGACCGTCAGCGACGTCATGCGGGGATCGCGCAGCGCCCAGGCCAGGGCGAGCTGCGCCAGCGACTGGCCCCGGGCGTCCGCGATTGCCTGCAGCCCGCGAAGCCGATCGGCCATCTCGTCGTCGATCCGGCTGGTGTCCATCGTGTTGGTGGGCCGCGACGCGCGTGATCCCTCGGGGATGCCCTCGATGTACTTGCCGGTCAGCAGGCCCTGAGCGAGCACGGTGAACCCGATGCAGCCGGCGCCGACGTCCTCGAGCACGTCGAGCAGCTCCGACTCGACCCAGCGGTTGAGCATCGAGTACGACGGCTGGTGGATGAGCAGGGGAGTGCCGAGGTCGGCCAGGATCGCCGCCGCCTCGCGAGTCCGCTCCGGACCGTAGGACGAGATCCCGGCGTACAGCGCCTTGCCCTGCCGGACCGCCGTGTCGAGCGCGCCCATCGTCTCCTCGAGCGGCGTGTGGGGGTCGAACCGGTGGCTGTAGAAGATGTCGACGTAGTCGAGTCCGAGCCGCTGCAGCGAGTCGTCCAGACTCGCCAGCAGGTACTTGCGGGAACCGAGGTCGCCGTACGGGCCCGGCCACATGTCCCAGCCGGCCTTGGTGGAGATGACCAGCTCGTTGCGGAACGGCGCCAGGTCCTCGCGGAGGATCCGGCCGAAGTTGGCCTCGGCCGCACCGTACGGCGGGCCGTAGTTGTTGGCCAGGTCGAAGTGGGTGATCCCGCGGTCGAACGCCCGGCGTACCGTGGCCCGCTGATCCTCCATCCGACGGTCGTCCCCGAAGTTGTGCCAGAGACCGAGTGACATCGCGGGGAGCTGGAGCCCACTGCGTCCGCAGCGGCGATAGGTCATCGACTTGTAGCGATCGTCGGCGGGAAGGTAGGTCATGAGGCACAGTCTGCCGGGAGTCGGCGGCGCGGGGAGACCGGGTCACGATGTGGTCTGCCAGAGTGTGGGCCATGACCGACATGCGTTGGGGCGCATGGGGCGTCGACGCCGCCCGCATGACCCTCTCCGACCAGGTGCTAGAGCTGCTCCGG
>JALDXR010000621.1:0-2628 GCA_032154865.1 Nocardioidaceae bacterium | reverse complement strand
TCGTACTTCTGGCCGTGCGGGCTGTAGACCTTGGCGGTCGGGAACATCGAGTCCATGCCGAACGTGCGGTACTCGTCCGGGGCGATCGGCACGATCCGTGGGCCGATCTCGGGATCCTTGATGAGATCGCGCAGCTGCCGTACGAACGCCATCGTCGACGCCACCGCCTGCTTGCCGGAGCCGGCCGCCAGCTCGGAGTACGCCTGGTCGCCGGGCAGCTTCAGCGGCTGCGGGTTGACCCGCCGCTGGGGGAGCGGACCGCCGAGCTGGCGCCGCCGCTCCCGCATGTACTGCATCTCCTCGTTGTCCTCGCCGGGGTGGAAGAACGGCGCGATCTCGGCCTCGTCGATCGCCTGGTCTGAGATCGGGAGGTACAGCCGGTCCCGGAACCGCTTCAGGTCGTCGTTGGTCAGCTTCTTCATCTGGTGGGTCGCGTTGCGGCCCTCCAGGGCCTCGATCGTCCAGCCCTTGATCGTCTTGGCCAGGATCACCGTCGGCTGCCCGACGTGCTCGGTCGCCGCCTTGAAGGCCGCGTAGACCTTGCGGTAGTCGTGGCCGCCACGCGGGAGCTTGCGAAGCTGCTCGTCGTCGTGGTTCTCGACCAGCTTGCGCAGCCGGGGGTCGCCGCCGAAGAACGTCTCGCGGATGTACTCGCCGGTCTCGACCGAGTACGTCTGGAACTGACCGTCCGGGGTGCGGTTCATCTGGTTGACGAGCACGCCGTCGACGTCGCGGGCGAGCAGGTCGTCCCACTCGCGGCCCCAGATCACCTTGATGACGTTCCAGCCGGCGCCGCGGAAGTAGGACTCCAGCTCCTGGATGATCTTGCCGTTGCCGCGCACCGGCCCGTCGAGCTGCTGCAGGTTGCAGTTGATGACGAAGGTGAGGTTGTCGAGCTCCTCACGGGCCGCCACGCCGATGGCGCCGAGCGACTCCGGCTCGCCCATCTCACCGTCGCCGAGGAACGCCCATACGTGCTGCTGGCTGGTGTCCTTGATGCCACGGTTGTGGAGGTAGCGGTTGAACCGGGCCTGGTAGATGGAGTTGATCGCCGTCAGGCCCATCGAGACGGTGGGGAACTCCCAGAACTGCGGCATCAGGCGCGGGTGCGGATAGGACGACAGCCCGTGGCCGAACCCGTGGGAGACCTCCTGGCGGAAGTTGGCCAGCTGCCCCTGGGTGAGCCGGCCCTCGAGGTACGCCCGGGCGTAGATGCCCGGCGAAGCGTGGCCCTGGATGAAGATCTGGTCGCCGCCACCCGGGTGGTCCTTGCCCCGGAAGAAGTGGTTGAAGCCGACCTCGTAGAGGCTGGCCGCCGACTGGTACGTCGCGATGTGGCCACCGACGCCGAGCCCCTCCCGGTTGGCCCGCGACACCATCACGGCCGCGTTCCATCGGATGTACGCCCGGATCCGGCGCTCGATGTGCTCGTCACCGGGGAACCAGGGTTCGCGCTCCGGAGGGATCGTGTTGATGTAGTCGGTGCTGCGCAGGGCCGGGACTCCGACGTTGCGCTCGCGGGAGCGTTCGAGGAGCTTGAGCATGACGTAGCGCGCTCGGTCACGACCGCGCTCGTCGAGCAGCGCGTCCAGCGATTCGACCCACTCGTGCGTCTCGTCGGGATCGATGTCGGGGAGCTGGGTCGGCAGCCCCTCGTGAATGATCGGACGAGTTTCGCCCCGGCCGGACGCGGGCGGGCCAGACGTCGACGTAGTCATGCCCTCATCCTGACACTCCGCGAGCCTGACCCCACAATGTCCTGCGGACGGACCCCGCGGCGACGCGCGCTGTGGACCGTTAGTGAGCGGATAGGACGACCCACTAAGGTGTCGGGCTAGCAAGTCGGCCCAGGTGCGGGCTGGACGACTGAGGAGGAGCACAAGTGACGGCGACCGGGGACGGCGCGGACTCGCGGCGGGCAGCCGAACGGCTGGGCTTCCGCGCCGAGATGGTGGTGCAGGAACTCGGGTGGGATGACGACGTCGACGAGGAATTGCGCCAGTCCATCGAAGAGGTGACCGGCTCGGAACTGGTCGATGGCGACTACGGAAACATGGTCGACGGTGTGGTGCTGTGGTGGCGCGAGGAAGACGGCGATCTGGTCGATGCGCTGGTGGATGCGCTGACGGATCTGGCCGATGGTGGCGCGATCTGGCTGATGACGCCGAAAGTCGGCCGCGACGGTCACGTCGACCCGACCGACGTCGCCGAGGCGGCCCCGATCGCCGGGGTCTCGGTCACCACGACGCAGCCGGCCGGCCAGGCCTGGTCGGCGACCAAGCTCGTCAAACCGAAAGCCGGTCGCGGCCGGCGCTAGGCCCATTGGAGATCTCGGACCGAGGTATGAAGCGACCCTTGCCGGTACGCGAGTCCTCGGCCGCGGTGTCACTGGCGGCGAAGAGTGCCTGGGCGCTCGCGCAGACCGGCATCGTTCGTCCCTATCGACCCGATCGGGTGTTCCGGCTGACTCGTACTCTCCTGCGCTGGGGAACGGGTCCGGCGGGCGGCTACGTGGGCCTCGCCGACCGGCTGCCCGAGGCGGTGGGGGTCGTCGACGAGCTGGGATCGCTGACCTTCGGTGAGATCCATCGCCACACCAACGCCCTGGCGCGTGGTCTCGAGAGTCTC
>JALDXR010000122.1:0-8605 GCA_032154865.1 Nocardioidaceae bacterium | reverse complement strand
CCGTCATATCAGGGGCCGCCAGGCGAGCCGACGTCACCGGCACGAGGCCCGCACGATCCCGGCGGCGACGCGCCGGGACAGCAGGCACCGGGCGGCGACCCGGCCCGCTCGGATCACGGCGACGTCGTGCCGTTGCGTCCGGAGTTCGCCGGTCCGGCACCGGTTCCCGGTGGTCCGCCGCCGCCCGGATCGGCCACCTCACCGCCGATGAGCCCGGCGCTCGGACCGCCGCCCGGGCAGTACTTCTCGCCGCACTACGATCCGGCCCCGGCGCCACCGCCGTCGGCCGCCGCCGCTGCACCGTCGGCGACCAGCGGTCCGGTCGAGGCACTCCTCGCCCGTACCGCCGCCGGCAAGGCCGCTCCCAACACCTCGGGCCGATGGGTACGGGCCGTGACCTTCGGTCTCGTGACCCCGGACGCCGCCGAGACGGTCGGGTCCGAACGCATGCTGGTCGGTGCGCTGCGTACCCGGCAGAACGACCGGCGGGTCGTCGCCTTCAACGCCGGCAAGGGTGGCGTCGGCACGACGACGGTGGCGATGGGCGTCGCGACCGCCTTCGCCGCCCTTCGCGAGGACGCCACGGTTCTCGTCGACGCACACTCCGGAACGGCGTCGCTGGGACAGATGCTCGGTGTCCCGGCCGCACTGACCGGCCGCGACCTGGTCGCCGACGCCGATGTCGACCCGACGATCGTGCCCGGCGGCCTTCGCGTCGTCGACGGCTGCGGTTGGGGCACGCCGTTGCGCCGGGCCGATGTGCCGCCGCTGCTGGACCGGCTCGGGCGCGACCACGCGTTCACGCTCGTCGACGTCGGCAACGACCCGGGCGAGGCCGCGTACGCCGCGCTGGCACGCAGCGACCAGACCGTCATCGTCACCTGTGCCGGTGCCTGGGGCCTGTCCAGCGCCCGCGTGGCGGCCGCGCGACTGCGCGACGTGGACACCTTCGCGATCGACCGGGCGATCTACGTCGTCGTGTGCACCAACGACGAGTCGTACCGCAAGGTCCATCGCGAGGTGATGCAGCAACTCGCACAAGGACCGGTGCGAGCCGTCGTGGTTCCGCCCGACCCGGAGCTGGCGTCCGGACAGCCGTTCGATCCGAGCCGGGTCCGGCCCGCGACCCGGGAGGCGATGCTCGAAGTCGCGGCCGCGATCGCCGTCACGAGTGGTCTGCACTGATGTCCACGACCCCTCCCGAGCCGCCGCCTCGTACGTCGGAGCCGCCTCCGGCGCCGGAGTTCGACATCCCGAACGCCGAGAAGTACATGCTGGAGGCCGACGTCATGCGGCGCCGGCAGCTGCGATCGGCGTTGCTGCACGGTTCGACCCGGACCTGGCGCGAGCATCGGAAGGTCTGGCCCGGCGTCGTGGCGGGTCTGGTCGCCGGTGGCCTGATCGTCGCGGTGCTCGCCGTGAAGACCGCCTACGACAAGGACAAGGAGAGCGAGCAGGTCGCCGCCCTCCAGGAGTACTGCGACAACTATCTGGAGAACCAGACCGTCCTCCAGGGCGAGGATCTGGACCCCCGCGACCCGGACTCGGTCGAGAGTGCGTCGGGTACGGCTCGTGATCTCGCCGAGGTCGTGCCGGAGCATCTCGCCGACGAGATCGAGGCCGACGTCGAGACGGTCGCCGACCACTACGACGAGATGGTGGAGAACGAGGACGACACCGACCGGGTCGAGGACATCGACGACGCACCCGAACTGGCGAGGGCGCGGCAGGGCCTGGAGAGCTTCAACGACGAGCACTGCGACGACGTGTGAGGCGATCTGTGGTGATGACTGAGCGTGTGCACGGTCGTGTACCTTGTGTACGGACTCTGTCGCATCGGGGGTCTCGGGCAACGCCTGCGCCCGTACCTTGCCATCTGTTCCGTGGCCACGTGATGATCCGAGAGGTTGGCGATGGCTGACACGCGTACATCTCCCGGCCGCCGCACGACGCCCAACAGCGGCACCCGGTTACCGTCCGCGCGAGAGCGCCGACCGGCCCTGGCCGCCCTCGCGATCCTGTTGATCGTGGGTGGCGCCTTCGCCAGCGGGTTCCTCGCCCTGCAGGCCGGCAATCGGGCCGACTACCTACGGGTCCGGGCCGGCGTCGAGATCCCGCAGGGCGCCGAGATCTCCGAGGACGAGCTCGAGAGCGTGAGCCTGCCCGAGGACATGGACGGCGTCATCTCGGTCGACGACACCGAGGCGGTCGTCGGGCTTCGCGCCGCGACTCATCTGGTCGAGGGCACCATCCTGACCGAGAACATGATCACCGAGGAGTCCGGCGTGCCGGCCGGCATGGAGGAGGTGCCGCTCAACCTCGAGAACATCGCCCCGGGCCTCACCTCCGGCGACTCCGTCAAGGTGCACACGGCGCCGGACGAGGGCAATCCGGCCGACTACGACGCCGAGGTCCTGACGGTCGACTACCCGGACGACGACGGCTCGATCGGAGGCGACACCGGGCAATCGTCGATCCAGCTGACCGTGCTGATGGACGAGGACGACGCCTCCGACATCGCGCTGGCGATCCGCGACGAGGAGGTCGCCTACGTCGCCCGGGTCGCGCCGGACGACTCCGACCCCGAGATCCGCAATAGGTGAGCCGCGATGGGCCTGATCGCCGTTGCCTCCGCCAAGGGTTCGCCCGGCGCCACGACGACCGCACTGCTGTTCGGCGCGTTGTGGCCGCGCCCGGTGATCGTGGCGGAGTGCGACCCACACGGAGGCGACGTCGCGGCCAGGCTGCCGGCCGTGGACGGGGGAGTGATCGACGCGGATCGGGGGCTGCTCAGCCTGGGCGCCGCCGGTCGCAAGATGCTGCGTCCGGAGCTCGTCCCTGAGCACACCCAGCAGATCTCCGGTGGTCTCGAGGTGCTCGTCGGAGTACGCATGCCGGAGCAGTCGGCCGGCCTCGCCCAGCAGTGGGGGCAGCTCGGCCCGATCTTCGGCGGCATCCCCGGCTACGACGTCATCGCCGATGCCGGCCGCCTCGGCGCGTCGACACCGCAGAACGTCATGCTCCCGTCGGCGACCGACCTGGTGATGGTGTGCGACGCCCAACCCAGCAACGTCGTCCACCTCCGCGAGCGCATTCTCGCTCTGCAGCCGTCACTGCGTCCGGAGTCGACCAACGGCACGCGCATCCACATCGCGGTGGTCGCCGACCCGAAGCGGCGGCAGGCCGTGCGGGAGATCGGCGAGGCGATGCGACGGGCGGCCGCCAACGTCGCCGAGGTCTATCACCTGGCCAACGATCCGAAGGGCGCCGGCTTCTTCGCCGCGGCGACGTCCGGCCGCCCCGATCGAACCGCGCTGGTCAAGTCGGCGCTCCCGGTCGTCGCTCGGCTCGCGGCCGAAACGCAGCCGTTCTTCCTCGAGCAGACGACCCAACCCGTCGACCCCGGCGAGACGTCTCAATGGCCGGGGTGGCATCAGCCGGAGCCGCATCAGCCGCCACCCGGCGTCCCGACAGTCGGAGGAGGTGAGCCGCGGTGATCGACCACGATCTGGTTCGGCAGCTGCGCGTCCAGGTGGCCGACCGGTTGAACGAACAACGCCGGCGCGACCAGATGAGCGGCGTGCCGGCGATGTCGGTCGAGGACGAGCGGGAGTACGCCCGGTCGTTGATCGTTCAGGTCCTCGAGGACCATGCGCGGTTCGAGATCGCCGAAGGCCGTACTCCGCCGTCGGCCGACGACGAGGCGTCACTCGCCTCCGCCATCCACTCGGCTCTGTTCGGCGTCGGGCGACTGCAGCCGCTGCTCGACGATCCCGAGGTCGAGAACATCGACATCAACGGCTGCGACCACGTCTTCGTGCAATACGGCGACGGCCGTGAGGAGCGACTGCCGCCGGTCGCCGACGACGACGAAGAACTGGTCGAGCTGATCCAGGTGCTGGCCGCCCACACCGGACTGTCGAGCCGTCCCTTCGACTCCGCCAATCCGCAGCTCGACCTGCGACTGCCGGACGGTTCGCGACTGTCGGCGGTGATGAACGTCTGCGCCCGGCCCGCGGTCTCGATCCGGCGGGCCCGCCTGGGGAGGGTGTTCCTCGACGAGCTGGTCGCCAACGCCACTTTGAGCCACGACGTCGAGTCGTTCCTCAAGGCGGCCGTCGGGGCTCGCAAGAACATCATGATCGCGGGCGCCACCAACGCCGGGAAGACGACGCTCCTACGGGCCCTGACCAACGAGATCCGGCCCGACGAGCGGCTGGTCACCGTCGAACGCGCCCTGGAGCTCGGCCTCGGCGAGTTCGAGGACCTGCACCCCAACGTCGTGGCGTTCGAGGAACGGCTGCCCAACTCCGAGGGCGTCGGCGGCGTCAACATGGCCGAGCTCGTACGCCGTTCGCTGCGGATGAACCCGTCGCGGGTCATCGTCGGTGAGGTCCTCGGCGACGAGATCGTGACGATGCTCAACGCGATGAGCCAGGGCAACGACGGCTCGCTGTCGACGATTCACGCCAACTCCTCGCTCGAAGTGTTCAACCGGATCGGGACCTACGCCATCCAGGCGAAGGAGCGACTGCCGATCGACGCGACCAACATGCTGATCGCGGGCGCGCTCGACTTCGTGGTCTTCCTGCGCAAGCACAACGACTACGTCACGGGCGGGGTGCAGCGTCGCGTCGTCGAGAGCATCCGCGAGGTCGTCGGCCACGACGGCCAGGTGCTGTCGAGCGAGGTCTTCGCGCCGGATCCCGAGGGCCGGGCGGCCGCCCACGCCCCGATCTCGTGCATCGCGGAGATCGAGGCCGAGGGCTATCGGCCGATCGTCCACGGCAGGTGGGCCGGTTGATCGAGGAGTACCGCCTGCCGCTGGCCATCACGACCGGCACCCTCGTCGGGGTCGGTCTGTTGCTGCTGGTGCTCTCGATCGTCGGGTTGCCCCGGCGTGAGGAGGCGACTCCCGGCGGCGGCTTCGACCTGCAGCGGTCGACCGTCAGGGTGGCGCTCGGCGTCGGTGTCGGGCTCGTCCTGCTGGTCGTCACGCGATGGATCGTGCTCGCCATTGCGATCGGGTTCCTCGTCGCGCTGTGGGACCAGGTCTTCGGCGGCGTGCAGTCGGAGCGGAAGTCGATCAACCGCCTCGACGGACTCGCCGCGTGGACCGAGTCGCTGCGCGACACCATCGCCGGAGCGGTCGGTCTCGAGCAGGCGATCCCGGCGACGGCGGTCAATGCGGCGCCGACGATCCGGCCGGCGCTCAACCTGCTGGTCGATCGGCTTCGGGTCCGGGAACCGCTGCCGAGCGCGCTGCTGAAGTTCTCCGACGACCTCGACGACTCCTCGGCCGACCTGATCGTCGCCGCCCTGATCCTCAACTCCCGGCTGCGCGGCCCCGGACTCCGCGACGTCCTCGGGGCGCTCGCCGAGTCGGCCCGCGAGGAGCTCGACCTGCGTCGCCGGGTCGAGGGGAGTCGCCGCAGCACCCGGCGCAGCGTTCAGCTCGTCGTCGGCATCACGCTGCTCGTGCCCGCGCTGCTCGTCCTGCTCAATCCGGACTACGTCCAGCCCTACCAAACGATCGAGGGCCAGATGGTCCTGGCCGTGGTGATCGCGATCTTCGGGCTCGGCATCATCTGGCTCCGTCGGCTCGCTGGTGTGGAGGCCCCCGAGCGGTTCCTCATCGAGAGCCGGCATCAGCGGGTGGTCACCCATTCGGAGGTGACGACCGGATGATCCTCCAGCTCTTCACGGGCGCGGTCGTCGGCTTCGGCGTGCTGCTCCTGGTCTACGTCGTCGTCCGGCCGCGTGCCGGCATCGGCGCGACTCTGGCCCGGATCGACTCCGGCCGTCGTTCCCAGCAGCCCATGACCGTGAGTGCGGCAGGCGCCCGGGTCGACGGCCGGCTCGATCAGATGAAGCTCTCGCTCGGCCAGCGGATCGAGGCCGAAGCCACCGCCAGGGGATGGAGCTTCGCGCGTACTCGTTCCGACCTGGCCGTCATGAACCGCACGTTCGCCGCGCACATGGGCACCAAGATCCTGTTCGCGCTGTTCGGACTGATCTGGTTCCCGCTGATCCTCGTGATCGTTGGAATCGGAGGCTCCGCGACACCGGCGGTCGTCGGCATCGGTGCCGCAGTCCTCTTCTTCGTGCTGCCGGACATCCAACTGCATCGCGAGGCGGAGAAGCGGCGGCGGGACTTCCGCCACGTGATGGGCTCGTTCCTCGACCTGGTCGCGATGAACCTGGCCGGCGGCCGTGGCCTTCCGGAAGCCTTGATGGCGGCGTCGTCGATCGGTGAGCATTGGGCGATGATCCGGATCCGGCAGGCGCTCAGCAACGCGCGCATCGTCGGCATCACGCCATGGGAGGGCATCGCGCAGCTCGGCCGCGACCTCGGCGTCGAGGAGCTGCGCGACCTCGCGTCCGCACTTGCCCTCGCCGGCGACGAGGGCGCCAAGATCCGGGCGTCCCTGATGGCCCGGGCCGAGAGCCTTCGGCGCAAGGAGCTCGCCGACGTCGAGGGGTCGGCCGGCGAGAGCTCGCAGTCGATGCTGCTGGCCCAGATGCTGATCGCCCTGGCGTTCCTGATCTTCCTCGTCTACCCGGCATTGGCGCGACTGCAATGAGGTGGCACTAGATTGAACCCTTCAAACGACTCAACCCGTACACCTGAACACCTGCATCGTCACATCCGCGGGAGGACTTGATCGTGACTGAGCTGCAGTATGCCCGCCTGTTGATCACCTACGTTCGAGCCCGAGCGGCCGAGGCGAAGAGCGCCGGTCGCAGTGATCTGGGGGCTTCGGCACTGGAGTGGGCCATCATCTCGGCCATCGTCGTCGGCTTGGCGGGAATCGTCTACGTCGTCATCACCAACGTCGTGAACGAGAAGGCCGGCGAGATCGGCGAAGCGCCGTAACCCGACGGCGACTGGATCGGGGCCATGAGACGTCGACGCGACGAGCGAGCGGCGAGCACACTGGAGATGGCGCTCATCGCTCCGGTGTTCCTGCTGCTCATCTTCGGCATCGTCGAGTTCGGCCTGTGGATGTACGCCCGCAACGTCGTCACCCTGTCGGCTCGCGAGGGCGCGTCGTACCTGCGGGTCTCCGGCGCGACTGACGACCCGTCCGGTTGGGAGGGAGCGGCCGAGGACACCGCGCTGGCGTACGCCGACCAGGTCGGCCTGATGACCGATGTCACGGCGACCGCGTCGAGCGACGACGAGCAGGCGACGGTCGAGGTGTGCGGTCACTACGCCCACCCGATGGGGATCCTCACCGACTCGGCGGTCTGCCAGTCGGTCACGGTCGAGATCGAGCAGTTCGAGCCGGACACGGGGGAGGAGCTGCCATGAGGAGACGTAGGGATTCCGGTGGCACGATCTCGCTCGAGCTGGCCATCCTCGCCATCCCGCTGCTCATGCTGATGATGCTGATGTGGGCGTTCGGCGGCTATGCGCAAGCCGAGTCGCTCAGCGACCAGGCCGCCCGCGACGCCGTCCGGGCCGCGACGCAGTCGCGCAGCTCCGCCGAGGCGGAGGAGAAGATCGCCGCTGCCGTCGAGTCGACGACCGCCGACGCGGATTACGTCGGCCGCTACATGGACTGCAGCTACGAGCCGGACCTGCCCGAGCCGTTCACGGCGCAGCCGACGATCTCCCAGGCGGAGATGGTCACGGTCACCGTCACGGTGACCTGCCGCGTCGACCTCAGCGCAGCCGCGTTCCTTCCGCTGCAGAGTGCCACGGTCGTCTCGACGTTCGTGAGTCCGCTCGACTCCTATCGGGGGTACTACCCATGAGGTTCCGACTCCGCAGTCGGGAGCGAGGCTCGATCACGCCGTTCGTGATCATCGTGGCCCTCGCGCTGCTCTTCCTTGCGGCGTTGGTGATCGACGGCTCGCGGCAGCTGTCCGCCCGCGCCCGCGCGATCGCGTACGCCGAGGAGGCGGCCCGCGCCGGAGCCCAGAAGATCGACCTCGAAGAGGGCTTCATCCAGCTGCTGCAAGACGACGCCTACGCCGCCGTCGATGACTACTGCTCGGTGGCGATGGCCGACGACGACAGCATCACGGCGTGTGCCGCCACCGACATCGTCGAGACCACCGGCAGCGGCAACATCGCCTCGCTGACGGTCGAGGTCGAGGTCGAGTACGACCCGATCCTGCTCGACATGTTCACCGGCAACACCGGCACCCTGGTGAGCGGCGAGGCGACCGCACATCCGATCGAGGGCATCGTCGAACCGGAGCTCGGCGAGTTCACCCCGCCACCACCGATCGTCGACACCCGGCCGGTCGATCCGGGCATCGGCACCGGCACGACCGCGGCGACGATCGAGGTCCCGGAGCCGATCCCGAGTTGTCGGCCGCGTGGCGAGCCACCACCGCCGCGGGATGTCTGCCCGGACGGTCCCGGCCGTCCGCCGAAGGACAACGATCCCAAGCCCAGCGATCCACCGACACCGACGAACGACGGCCCAGGTGACGGCAACCCTGGCGGCCCCGGAACGGGCAGGAACTGACTCGATGCTCGGTCCTGGCCCAACAGCGATGGTCGCGGTCGTGCTGCTCGGTGTCGCGGCCGGCTGCAGCGGCGACGACGACGGTGGGTTCGAGCCGCGCGGCTCGGTCGACTCATCGACCT
>JALDXR010000121.1:0-8629 GCA_032154865.1 Nocardioidaceae bacterium | reverse complement strand
CACCAGCCCAGTGCTGGTGACCGACGGCCCACACACGACTGAGGCGGTAGGAATATGAGCCCGGACATCATGGCCGTTGTCGCTCATAAGCGAGTGCTTCCCGTGCTCCGTACTGCCTCGGCAGCGGAGGCGGTCAAGGCGGCGTTCGAGGTAACCGAGGTCGGTCTGTCCGTGGTCGAGCTGACCGCCACGACGCCCGATTGGTCGGCGGCACTTCGTGAGGTACGCGAGGGATCCCCGGCCACGAGCGTCGGACTGGGCACCGTGACCGATGAGGCGACGGCCCGGGCTGCGGTCGAGGAAGGGGCGGCGTTCCTGGTCAGTCCGTGGCCAAGCTCTGAGGTGCGACGGGTCGCCGACGCCGCGAAGGTCGTGTTCATCGAAGGGGCGTTCTCACCGCGAGAGGTGGCGGCCGCTACTCGTTGGGGCCCGGTGAAGATCTTCCCCGCGCACGCGGTCGGCCCCGACTACGTACGCAGTATGCGGCAGCTGCTGCCGACGGCCTTGTTCGTGCCCACGGGCGGCATCGCACTCGAGGACGTACCCGAGTGGATCGAGGCCGGCGCTGTCGCCGTCGGTGTCGGAGGCGATCTCTTCAAGGGCGATCTGACCAGGCGACTGGCCGACCTCCGTGGCCGGCTCGCGGACAAGCAGGAGTGGAACGCATGAGTGCTTCCCGGCGCGTTGTCGTGATCGGGGAGATACTCGTCGAGCTGTCGAGCCGTGAAGTCTTCGCGCCCGGTGCGGAGTTCCGGTTGGGCTTCTCCGGCGACGCTTTGAACGCTGCGGCGGCGGCAGCGGCGGCGGGCGCCCACACCGTGCTCGTCGCACGCGTACCCGATGACGAGCTCGGCGACGTCATGCTCGACGCGGTGGCGGGGCTGGGCATCGACGGCTCGGCGGTGCTGCGGGTGCCCGGGCAGCACGGCGCGTACCTGACCCACGCGGATCCGACCGGCCAGCGGCAGTTCGTCTATCTCAGACAGGGGAGTGCCGGGTCGACGCTCGAGCCCGCCGACCTCGATCGTGGATTGCTGCGTGATGCGGTCGTGCTCGCCAGCGGCGTTGCGTGTGCCGTGTCCCTGTCGGCGACCGCGACGGTCCGCCGTGCCGCCGAGCTGGCTGGGGACTTCGTGTACGACCCCAACTTCCGGCCACGACTAGCCAGCTCGAACGACGCCGCTCGCGTCTTCCGGGAGTTGGTGCCGCTCGCCCGACTCGTGACACCGTCCTGGCCCGGCGAGGTGCGGGCGCTGCTCGACCTTCCGGCGGACGTGGACAAGGGTACGGCGGCTGCCCTTGTCGAGAAGCTGGGTGCCCGGGCGGTCGCGCTCACCTGCGGCCCCGACGGTGTGTTGCTGCGCGAGCACGCGCGCGAGACCCACATCGAGGCGCCGCCTTCGCCGAAGCTGGTGGATCAGACGGGCGCCGGCGATGCTTTCGTGGGCACCGTTGCAGCCCGGCTCGCGGTCGGTGACGAGCTCGAGGCGGCAGTCCGGCTGGGCACAGCGGCAGCCTCACTCTCCGTCCAGGCTGCCGGCGGCACCGGATTCGTCCCCACCCTCGAACAGTCCCGCCACCATCTGACGAATTGGACCTGACGCGGACGACTGGACTCACGACGCGTCATCCACAATGCCCGAGAGCGCCACCTGTTGGGGGCGGGCGTCCCGGCCATGCTCAAAGCCGGTACATATTGATCAATCTGTCGACGACCGATGACTTCGGTCGGCCGCGGCGGTCTATATCTGCGACGACATGGGAGGCCCGCATGTTCGCAATCATTGGCACTTGGGCGGTCGACGGAGCGTTGGAGGCCGATCAGCTCACCCACATCGCAGACACGGTGCGACAGCAGCCGGGTTTCGTACGTGGCTACTGGGGGCAGGAGACGGACAACATCGACGCTGCTCACGCCGTGGTGATCCTTGACGACGAGGCTCACGCACAGGCGATGGCCGACGGAGTGAAGGCGGCGATTCCCTCGGCTCGGCTCTGCGTCGTGGAAGTGTTGGCAGACGCCTAGAACGCCCGCAGGGGCAAGAGGCGATTTCTCCGACCTTGGGGCACTGCTCCCGATGAGGCGCGCCATGGCTGCGTCAACCCGGTCGGGCTGGGGTACTGCACCTAGCGACCGTCCGGGAGGTGGTGTCCCCATGTCCGAGCAAGGCGATCCCGCGAGGGACGAGACGGCGCCGACGCGCCAGGAGGATCCGCTGCGCGGCTCGCGTACGAGCCGGGCCTGGATCGCCGTGGTGGCACTGGTCGTCGTCTTGTTGCTGCTGATCATCTTCATCGCCCAGAACACCCAGAGCGTCGAGGTGTCGTTCCTCGGCTGGGACGGTACGCCGCCACTGGCGGTCGCGCTCCTGATCGCCGCCGTGGCGGGACTCCTCCTGGCCGCTACTGCCGGCGCGCTCCGCATCTGGCAGCTTCGCCGCCGGGTCCGTCGTACGACCCACGGCTGACTGCGCTGATTGCTGAGGGCCGGCTGTAGTCTCGACCCGCATGACAGCAGAGTCGCCGGCGCAGACCGTGCAACGCTTGTTCCCGCTACTCGCCGAGGGGAAGACCGCAGACGCGGCGGCGTTGTTCGCCGACTCGGTGTCGTTCTCGATCCCGCACCCTCCCGGCATTCCGTGGGTACCTGAGGTCGACTCGGCTGCGGACATGCAGATCTTCTTCGAGCTGTTAGGGACCCACGTACAGCCCAAGGAGTTCGAGCTTCGTCAGATCATCGCCGAGGGCGACGACGTGGTGCTCATCGGGCGCATGGTCTCCGAGGTCAAGAAGACGGGCCGAGACATCGACACGGCGTTCGCCCTGCACACGACAGTCCGGGACGGGCGGATCATCCGCTACCACCTCTACGAGGACAGCTACGCCGTCGCCCGGGCCTACTTCGGCGACTGATCCGGAGGAAGTCCGTCGAACCGCTGCTAGCGCCGTCACTGTTGCCGTCCGAGTCCGGCGAACAGGCGGCGCTGAGCAGGGCTGCCATCGTGGCGGTGAGCATCCTCCGCATGGTCTCCTCAGCCGGAGAGCTGCCCGGCAGCGCCGCCGAACACGGTTGCGACGATCACGAGGACGGCGATCACGATTCCGACGATGCCGAAGCCGCGGGCGGCGCCGGACTGGGGGTAGCTGCCGCGCGCCAGGCCGCCGAGCCAGGCGGCTGAGGCTCCGAGCACCGCTGGTGCGCCGGACCAGAACACCGGCAGCGTGATGATCGCGAGGGCCCCGAGCACGATCGCTCCGACCTTGGCTCGCTGTGCGTCGCGCGAGAGCGGAACGGCGATCGCCAGCGCGAGGACGAGCCCGATGCTGCCGACCAGCGAGACGCTCTGGATGGACTCGACCGGCCCATCCGAAGCGTACGGGTCGTGGTCGGTGAAGAGGATCTCGCCGACGTGGAAGGCGAGGTTGAGGAGCGTCGTCAGGGCGAAGGTGCCGCCGACGAGGACAGCGGGGGAGAGCCGGCGTTCGGTGGCTGTGGTCGTTTCCGTGGTCATGGTGACCTCCCTAGGTGCCGGACCCGGCCGATCCGGGGATCCGTCGCCAACGGTGTCGTTGGCGGTGTCCCGACCGCTAGGACGTCGGCGACCTGCGCTGTCCCGCGTCGTCCCGGGACGTCCCGCAGAGGTCCCCAAACGCGTCCGCTTGCCACATCATGTCTGTGTGAGCACCGCTGATGCCAGTGCGCGGGGCGCGTCGACGGGCGTGATCGTCGCCGCTGTCGCGACCGGTTTGGGTGCGCTGCCACTGTTGGTGGGGTTCGGCGAAACAACGCTGCCGACGGGCGCTTTGTACGGTGCGGGATGGCCGGCGTTCGGGTTTGCGGGCGCGCTCTTGCTCGATCGGCGTACAGAGCTGCGCGTGGGCCGAAGCCTCGCGGCGCTCGCCCTCGTCCCGGCAGCGATGCTGGTGATCGCGCTGCCGACGGCGGGCGACCCGATCTGGCGCCGACTCGAGGACCTTTGGCGTTCGGCCGACCTCGTGGTTGTGCTGCTCACCCTGGTGCTGCTCGCCTGGGCGATGGGCTATGCCCCCGGACGTATCCCGCGCCGACGACTGTTCTGGCTTCTGGTGTGGTCGGCGGCCGTGTTCGGCACGGTCGTGGTGGCCGATGCGGCGCTCGACCCGCGCGCGGAGGCGGTCGTACTCACCCTGGGCATGTGGTCGCTCGCCGGCCTTGTCACGCGGCTGGCGATCGCGACCGAGTTCCGGCCGGTCGACGAGCCGTTCCTCGATGTCGTCGCGGTGGCGCTGACCCTGGCGATCGGTGCGGCAGTGGGCGTGGGAGTGCGATTGGCCGGCACCCGCGCCGGCATCCCCGCCGCGGATCTCGCTGCCGCCTTCGCCGCCGTGACGGCCACCGCGCTGGCCTGGCCGGCGGCTGCCTGGTGGCGGCGGACCTGGCTGGTGCGTCGTTACGGCACCGGGACCCTGACCCCGGCCGATGTCGCCGCCATCACCGCTGACCTCCACCACCTCACGGACCCGCGCGAGCTGCTCGCCAAGGCGGCCGAGATGGTCGCGGCCTCCAGCGGCCACCGCGAGGTGACACTGGTGCTCGGCGAGGACAACCCCGACGTCCCCTCGGGCTGGGTCGATCATCCGCTCCTGGTCGGCGGCGACCGGGTCGGCACGCTGCTGTTGAACTCCGACAACCCGGAAGGACCCGAGCCCCGGCAGGCGCGCATGGTCGAGCAGTTGCTGCCCACCGTCGCGCTGGTCTGCCGGGCGGTCGGGCTCGCCGTCGAAGCCGACCACGCCCGCCAGGACGTCGCTCGCGAGCGGGACGCCGAGCGGGCCCGCATCCTGGGCGACCTGCACGACGGCCTCGGCCCCGTGCTGGCCGGGATGAGCATGCGGGTTCAAGCCGAGCTGCGCCGGACCCCAACGCCACTGCTGAAGTCACTGGCCCCGGACCTGGCCGAGGCGAGGGGAGACCTTCGCCGGATCGTCTCCGGCCTCACCCCGTCGGCCCTGCACGACGCCGATCTGAGCCGAGCACTCGAGCGGCTGATCGCGACGTTCGACGGGGACGGCCGGCAGGTTGAGCTGGAGATCGACGTCGAGCATCCGCTGTCTCGCGAAGTGACCGTCGCGGTCTATCGCTTCGTGGCCGAAGGCGTCACCAATGCGTTGCGCCACGGCCGAGCGAACCACGTCGCAGTCCGGGTCGCGACGACCACGGCCGGCGACCTCGCTGTCGACGTACAAGACGACGGCATCGGTGGCCCCATCGCTCCCGGCGTCGGGCTCACGTCGCTGCGGCAGCGTGCGGAGCACTTGGGCGGATCGCTCGCCGTGGCAGCGGCCAACGGAGGCGGAGTCCTGCTCCATGTGGAGCTGCCGACGAAGGGCGCAGCATGACGAGGGTGATGCTGGTCGACGACCATCCCATCGTGTTGTCGGGGCTGTCGGCTCTGGTCGAGTCCGAGGACGGACTCGAACTGGTCGCGGCGGCACGGAGCGCCGCGGAGGCCCGCGCCGTCACCTCCGAGCCGGACGTGGCCGTCATCGATCTCGAACTGCCCGACGGTGACGGTATCGAGCTCGGCGAGGCGTTGAAGCGCACCTGGCCGGAGCTGCGCGTGGTCGTGCTCACCATGCACGCCGACGACCAGGCGGTGATCCGCAGCATCGGTGCCGGCCTGGACGGCTATCTCCTCAAGGACTCCGATCCCGAGGACGTGCTGGCAGCCATCCATACCGCCGCGCGTGGGGCTCTCGTGCTGGGCCGAGGTGCGTCCGACGCGGTCGTCGCTGCTGCGGCCTCCGCCCCGCGGACCGACGCGCTCAGTGCCCTCGACGCCCGGGATCTCGAGATCCTCGAGCTTCTCGTGCAGGGCTTGCCCACGTCACAGGTCGCGGCGCGCCTCTTCCTCGCGCCGAAGACGGTCCGCAACCGAGTCTCTGAGATGCTCGCCAAGCTCGGAGTGGCGTCACGAGACGAGGCGATCGCCCTCGGCCAGGCCGGAGGCCTAGGCCGGACCTGAACGCGGGTCCGGACGGGTGGGAGATGGCCCCAGGGAGGCTAGGCGGGTTTGCCGCCATCGATCCAGCGGCGGAAGACGGCGACCCGCTCGGCAGGCCAGGCTTCGTCGCACGGCATGGTGCCGGCCTGGAGCCGGTCGAGGATGGCGTCGGCGTCGGCCTAAAGGTCGTCGAGGTCCCAGAGGTCGAGGGCGAAGCGCATCGAATCGCGGTCGTACTCGCGGAACAGCGGCTTGATGTGCTCCTCGAAACGTACTGGCTCGTCCCCCGATGCGATTGCGCCTGCCGTACCGTCGCTGCTCGCAAACCGACTGACCGCGCCCCAATCGGCGAAGTGTGCAGCGAGCGAGTCTGCCACGGCGGTCAGCCCACGCTGAACCGGTCCGAGCGCGCTCGCCACGCGCTCCGGCGAGCTCTCCATCACGGCGTCGCAGAAGGTCGAGGCGTCGCGCACCCGCTCCTCGAGCAGCAGCCAGGCGGACTCCCGATGCGGCAGGAGGTCGTCGTCCTCGTAGAAGAGCTCGAAGCTCGGCCCGGCATGGCACCCGGGGTGGTCGGGCCCGACCGGCAGGGTTGTGATCAACGCGCCGAGCGGCCTGAGCACACCGTCCATCAGGGAGCCGGCCGCCCTCGCGAGGGTCGCGAGCTGCGCGTCGGTCTCCTCGGTGTGCGCGAAGTACCGCTCCAGGATCTGCAGGAGGATCTCGTAGCTGACGTTGAACAGATCAGTGCACTGCGCCGTCACACGATCACCGATGAGCGGGATCGAGTGGTCGCGCTCGCCCCGACGCACCTTCGCGAACATCACGGGCCGAACCGGATCGAACACCGGATTCGCCGCGAGCATCACGCGGTACTCCTCGAGGATTCGGACGAACTCGCCGAAGTGGGCCGTCTCCCAACGGCCGCGCGCCCCTTCGCCCTGCTCGAGGATCGTGTCGAGCGCTCGCTGGGCCGACGTCAGGTCGGTCACGGCGACGAGCTCCGGCCACCGGACGTCGGTGCGCGTCGCCTGGGCTCGTGGCGGACCGACGAACAGGTAGCGCTCGCCGAACTTGTCAGCAAGGCGCGCCAACCCCTGCTCGATCGAGCGATACAGATGGCCGATCGTGGCGAAGTCCTGGAGCTGGGGGACCATGTCGCCCTCAGCCGGCAAGGGCACCGCGTCATGCGCCGGCGCATCGATGCCTTCGGCACCTTCGTACGCCATGCCATCCGGGCGCTCGAGGAACCTCGGAGAGCCGTCCCCGCCCGGCGTTGCCTATCGGATCAACCATTTCTGGCACCCCGTCATTCGTCGACCCCCGCAGGGACGGCTCGTCGGCTCGGCCGCTACTGAGAATAAGAACGGGTCGTACGCCTAACAACGGTCCGCCCCGCCGCGTCCACGCGCTGCCGACTAGCCCGACAGAGCGACCCGCTCGGCCGCGCGCTCGCACTCGGCGCCGCGGTGAGCCGCCGCGTCCAGGGCGAACTTCTCGGCGACCCGAACGGTCTCCTGCCCGAGCGTGCGGAGCTGCCGACTGATGCCATGATCCCGGACCTGACCGTCCTCGCCGAAGACCCGGGCTGCCGCCGCCACCGGAACCACGTACGGAACCGACCAACCGCGAAGCGACCGGGCGGCGAACTCCATCGTGATGATGGCCTGCAGGCCGTGCATGCCGCCGGAGGCGCTGATCAGCCCGATGACCTTGTCGCTCAGGTACGCCGGGTCGCGGTCGCCCAGCAGGTGCAGCCAGTCGAGTGCGTTCTTGAAGGCGCCTGCGATGGTCCCCTGATACATCGGGCTGGCCCAGAGCATTCCGTCGGCCGCGTAACACGACTCGATCAGCCTGGTGGCGGCCTCGGTCGGTTCGCTGATGTCCGCGTTGTACATCGGCAGATCCAACTCGCGGATGTCGAGGAGCTCGGTCTCGGCGCCGGCGCTCTTCGCTCCCTCCAGAGCCAGCTTCAGCGCGGCCAGGCTCCTGGACACTCTCGCCGTCGAACCTCCGAGGCCGACGATCGAGAGCCTTCGTCCCGTGTGGTCTGCGATCGTACGACGCTACCGCCGATCGCCGTGGTCAGGACAGTCCGTACTCGCCTGGCCCCGCTTCGCCCGGACCCCCGACGACCCTGAGCCAGTCGGTTCGAACGTCGCGGCCCAGGGTCGCCGCCGGGTACCCGGCGCAACGGGCGGGCCAGAGTACCTCTGGAAGGACACACCCGGGTCGGCAACCGTGGCGCCGCTGCCCACGGCCGACGTGGACCTCCCGGGCGTGCATTT
The DNA here is from genome assembly GCA_032154865.1 of Nocardioidaceae bacterium. GTDB lineage: Bacteria > Actinomycetota > Actinomycetes > Propionibacteriales > Nocardioidaceae > DATFRX01. Next base: position 357 of record JALDXR010000121.1, on the reverse strand, counting down.
GGCAACGTCTACGTGCGATATCGCCTCGGGCACAGTGGCGAAGGTCCCGAATCGCCCCCGACACTTCCGCCGCCACCTCCCGAGACGGCGCGGCTTCTTGCATGTCGACTCCGCCTGATCACCCGCCGACGATCCCGGATCGCCTGGCTTCCTGAGCGGTTCCGTCGCTCGTGTTGGTCTGCCGACGCATGATGGGCGACATGACCGACGACATGGCGACGACTACCGCGGCGATGACCGAGGCGGCCGCGGCGTTCCTGGCAGCCCTGACTCCGCAGCAGCGGCACTCGGTGCGCCTGCCACCGGACGATCCCCACCGGCACATCTGGACCTACCTGCCCGGCGACCGTCCCGGCC
>JALDXR010000620.1:0-2641 GCA_032154865.1 Nocardioidaceae bacterium | reverse complement strand
CACCTGAGTCGATCGTGGCCTCGCGCATCTTGTCGACATTGCTGTCGGTCGGCTGGATCTCGGCGGTGAACTCGACACCGCCGCGGAACTCGACGCCCTGGTTGATGCCGTTGACCAGCACGCCGCTCGTGGCGAGCACCACGATGAGTGCCGAGATCGAGTACCAGAGCCGCCGGCGGCCGACGAAGTCGAACGAGACCCTGCCGGTGTAGAGCTTCTGACCGAGAGTGCTGACCCTGCCCATGCCGCTACGCCTCCCCTCGAGCGCTGGTAGCCATCCGGGAGACGCTGCGACCCTCGATGCCGAGGTGGTGTGGGTCGAAACCGGACAAGCGATGCCCTTGGCCGAAGAACTTCCGGCGCGCGAGCAAGGACACCAGAGGCTTGGTGAAGAAGATCGTGAGGAACACGTCGATGATCGTGCTGAGCCCCAGCGCGAACGCGAAGCCGCGGACGACGCCGATCGCGAAGATGTAGAGCACGAGCGCCGCGAGGAACGAAACCGCGTCGGCCGCGAGGATGGTCCGCAACGCTCGCGACCAACCGGTCTCGACCGCCAGCCGCAACGACTTGCCGTCGCGCACCTCGTCTCGGATCCGCTCGAAGTAGACGATGAACGAGTCGGCCGTAATGCCGACCGCCACGATCAGACCCGCGATGCCCGGCAGCGTCAGCGCGAATCCCATCCCGGAGCCCAACAGCAGCACCATCGCGTACGTCAGGATCGCCGCGACCCCGAGCGAGAGGACGACGACGATGCCGAGGCCGCGGTAGTAGACCATGCAGTACGCGATCACGAGGGCGAGTCCGAAGGCGCCGGCCAGCAGACCCGCGTCGAGCTGACTGCCGGCCAGTGACGGTCCTTCGACCGTCACCCCGTTGATCTTGAACTCCAGTGGAAGTGCGCCGTACTTCAGCGAGTTGGCCAGCGACTGGGCGCTCTCCTGATTGAAGTCGCCGGTGATCTGGGCCTGGCCGTCGTTGATGGCGCTCTCGAACTCCGGCGCCGACAGCACCTGACCGTCGAGCACGATGGCGAACTGCGATCCCTTGCCGAACATCGCCTGGCTGATGTCGGACAGGGTTCCGGTGGCGTCACCGTCCAGGTCGAGCTGCACCGTCCAGCTGACGCCCTGCTGCGGGATCGTGGCGCTCGCGTCGTCGAGCTGGGTGCCTGCGATCAGGGCCGGGCTGAGGACGTACTTGCCGCCGTTCTCGTCGCACGTGACCAGTGGCTCGTCGGCGATGTCCTGCACGTCCGGCGCAGCGCCGCCGACCGGGCAGTCGAACTCGTTCATCTGGGTCACGAGCCCGTTGAACGCTTCTTCGTAGCCGCTCGGTGCGGTACCGACACCGCTCTGCGCGGCGCTGTTGGCGATGGCGACCGACTGATCCTGCGTCAGCTTGCTCCAGTCGGCCTGGTCGGCCGGGGTCTGACCCTGGGCGCCCGAAGACTGGTCGGTCGCACCATCGCTGGGGGTCGCGGTCGGGTCTTGTTGCGGATCGGCGCCGAACCCGGGAGCAACCCGGTTGTTGGTCGGCGCGGTCGCGGTTGGAGTCGCGGAGTCCTGCTGCTCGGGCGGAAGCGTGATCGCCGGCGACTGCGGAACCGGTTGGTTCTGCGGCGGTGCCTGCTGCGCCCAGACCAGCCGGAAGTAAAGCTTCGCGGTCTGGCCGACCTGCTCGACGATTCCCTGCTTCTCCTGGCCGGGAATCTCCACGACGATCTGGTTGTCACCTTGGACGGCGACCTCGGACTCTGTCACACCGGTGCCGTTGACCCGCTGCTCGATGATGCCCTTGGCTTCGTCCATCTGGTCGGACTGCGGGGTGCCGCCCGCCTCGGTCTGGGCCTGCAGGGTGATGCGGGTGCCGCCCTGCAGGTCGAGGCCGAGGGTGGGGGTCCAGTCGCCGATGGCTGCTACGCCGGCATAGAGCGCGGCAGTGAAGGCGAAGAACGCGATCAGGACCCGCCCGGGCCTGGAGGATCTCGTCGCCACCGGTCGTCAGTCCCCCTTTTCCGGCTGTTTTCCGTCCGAGGCCGCGTTTTCCGACTCGTCCCCAGCGTCCGACGCCTCGATGTCCGGCGTCGAATCGGCGTCGTCCGACACGTCCGAGCTCTCGCTCGCCATCCGGATCCGCTCCTCGTCGTCCAGCACCCGGCCGACCGCGTGGCGGTGCACCCGAATCTCCAGGTCAGGGGAGATCTCGACCTTCAGCGTCTCGTCCCCCAGCCACGTCACCTTGCCGAAGACGCCGCTGGTCAGCATGACCTCCGATCCCACGGCGAGCGAACCCTGCAGGTTCGCCATCTGCCGCTGCCGATTGCGCGCCGGACGCAGAATCAAAAACACGAACGCGGCGACGAGCAGCAGCAGGGGCAGCAGCGCTCCGAGGTCAGATCCGGACACGCGTGGGCTCCTGTTCTTTCGAGGCAAGGTTGACCGGGCCAGCTGATCCGCGGCCAGGGAGGAAGTCTAACCACGTTCCGTAAGCCAACCCACACTGAGGGCACCGGTCGATCCTCGGTCCGCGGTCAGGTCAGCGGCAGTTGGGGCGGGCCGCTCGGCGGGGTCAGGCCGAGATGGGACCACGCCCCCGGCGTCGCGATGCGACCCCGTGGGGTGCGAACGAGCAGGCC
>JALDXR010000619.1:0-2643 GCA_032154865.1 Nocardioidaceae bacterium | reverse complement strand
GTCTTCATGTGGGGTGTGTTGCTGGCCTTGTCGGTCATCTCCGTAATGCTCATGGCCGAGCGCCGGCTCGAGGGGGGAGTCACGGCGTTCGCCGGTCAGGCCGCGGCCCTCCCGGGCACCGAGGCCGAGCGTGAGGTCTCGACCCGCGGCATCGAGCACACCGAGGTGTTCCCGCTGGCGCTGTTCGCCGTCGGCGGCATGATGATCTTCCCTGCGGCCAACGATCTGCTGACGATGTTCGTCGCACTGGAGGTGCTGAGCCTGCCGCTCTATCTGCTGTGTGGGTTGGCCCGCCGTCGCAGGTTGATCAGCCAGGAAGCCGCGATGAAGTACTTCCTGCTCGGCGCGTTCTCGTCGGCGTTCTTCCTTTACGGCATCGCCCTGACCTATGGCTACGCGGGCTCGTTCACGATGGCCGGCATCGACCAGGCGGTCAGCAACCGGCTCGACGGTCAGAACCTGCTGCTGGCCGGCATGGGCCTGATGGCGGTCGGCCTGCTGTTCAAGGTGTCGGCGGCGCCGTTCCACTCCTGGACGCCGGACGTCTACCAGGGCGCGCCGACGTCGATCACCGCGTTCATGGCGGCCGGCACCAAGCTCGCCGCGTTCGGTGCGCTGCTGCGGGTGTTCTACGTCGCGTTCGGCGGTGCGCAGTGGGACTGGCGTCCGGTCATCTGGATCATCGCCGCCCTCACGATGCTGGTCGGCTCGGTCATCGCCCTGACCCAGACCGACATCAAGCGGATGCTGGCGTACTCCTCCATCGCCCATGCCGGGTTCTTGCTGGTCGGCTTCGCCGGGGCGTTCTCGGGCACCGGTCTGACCAGCCTGCAGGGTGTGCTGTTCTACCTCGCGGCCTACGGCTTCTCCACGGTCGGAGCGTTCGCCGTCGTGACGATGGTGCGCGACACCGGCGGTGAGGCGACGCATCTGTCGCGGTGGGCCGGACTCGGCAAGACGTCGCCGGTGCTCGCCGGAGTCTTCGCGTTCTTCCTGCTCGCCTTCGCCGGCATCCCGCTGACGAGCGGCTTCATCAGCAAGTGGGCGGTGTTCAGCGCCGCCTGGTCCGGCGGTGCCTGGCCGCTGGTCGTGGTGGGCGTCGTGCTGAGCGCGGTTGCGGCCTTCTTCTACGTCCGTGTCATCGTGTTGATGTACTTCTCCGACCCGGTGGGTGAGGGTCCGAGCGTCGCGATGCCCAGTGCGCTGACCGCGACCGTCGTGGCAGTCGCTGTCGTGGTGACGCTGGTGCTCGGCATCCTGCCGGGGCCGGTGCTGGAGTTGGCCCAAGACGCGGGAGCCTTCGTACGTTGAACACCGACACCTCGTTGGGGATCCCCAACGTCGACGCCGAACTAGAGGCTCGGCTGCGGGACCGGCTGAACGAGGTGGAGCGGGAGCTCGTGACGGCGGTCGACGCCGACATGCCCTTCGTGACCGAGGCGGCTCGGCATCTGCTCGACGCCGGCGGCAAGCGGTTTCGTCCCATGCTGGTGCTGTTGGCCGCCGAGTTCGGCGATCGAGACGCGACCGAGGTGTTGTCGGCGGCGCAGGTCGTCGAGCTGACTCATGTCGCGACGCTCTATCACGACGACGTCATGGACGAAGCCCTGCTGCGCCGCGGCGCCCCGAGCGCCAACGCCCGGTGGGACAACAACGTCGCGATCCTGGTGGGCGACTACCTGTTCGCCAGGGCGTCGATCATCGTGGCCACCCTCGGCACCGAGGCCGTCGACATCCAGGCCCGGACCTTCGGGCGGCTGGTCCAGGGCCAGATCCGCGAGACGCTCGGTCCGCCGGACGGCCAGGATCCGCTGGCCCACTACCTGTCCGTGGTCGCCGACAAGACCGGCTCGCTGATCGCCACGTCGGCCCGGTTCGGGGCCAAGTGCTCTGGCGCGGCGCCGGCCATCGAGTCCGCGCTGACCGAGTTCGGCGAGCGCATCGGGAGCTGCTTCCAGCTGTCCGACGACATCATCGACGTCGCCAGCGAGGCCGGTGACCTCGGGAAGACTCCGGGCACCGACCTGCGCGAGGGAGTCCCGACCCTGCCGGGCCTGCTCGCGGTGGCGTCGACCGATCCGGCCGACGCCCGGCTCCGCGAGCTGCTCCGGTCGGACCTGTCCGACGACGAGCTCTTGGCGGAGGCCCTGGACCTGCTCCGGCGGCATCCGGCGATCGCCGAGGCACGGGCCTATGTCCGCAAACGGGCCGACGAGGCCCGCGAGGTGCTGACGCCGCTGCCGGACGTACCCGCCCGGGCCGCCCTCGAGGCGCTGTGCGACCTGGTGGTCTCGCGCTCGGCCTGAGTCAGGTCTCGCGCCTATGCAGCGCGTGCCGCGATTCGTTGCGCCCGACGGCGGATCGTCTTGGCGAGATCGATCCCGGAATCGAGGACGCGTCGCATCCGGTCCGCGTCAGGTCGGTCGAAGTAGCCGCCGACGGTGAGGTCGTGGTCCGGTCGGAATGCGATCTCGATCGGGTCGCCGGCTGCGATCGCTCCGGGCTCGAGCACCTTCAAGTACGCCCCGACCCGGCGGGATGCCGCGACCCGCCTGTGGAACCGCGGAGCGCCCATCCGCGCCGATAGGTTCTCGCACGGCGTGCGAGGGAGCCGCACCTCGACGAGGACGCCACGGTCCGGCC
>JALDXR010000618.1:0-2644 GCA_032154865.1 Nocardioidaceae bacterium | reverse complement strand
CCGACACACTCCACGCCAAGAAGCACCAACTCGGCCGAGTGTGAGATGGACTGGGCCGGATGGGCAGTGTTTGGTCTGCTCGCCACGGCAGCCCTCACTGCCATCATGATCGCGGCCCAGATGGCCGGGCTCACCCGCCTTGACCTCCCGCTTGTGCTGGGGGCTCTGGTTGCCGAGGATCCCGACCGGGCCCGGGTCGCAGGGTTCTTCATCCACCTCGCAGTCGGTCAGGGCTTCGCCCTTGGCTACGCGGCCACGTTCGCGCTCGTTGATCGCGCCACTTGGTGGCTCGGCGCCATGCTCGGCCTGCTGCACGCCGCGTTGGCCTTGATGGTCTTGCTTCCCCTGCTCCCCGGAATCCATCCCCGGATGGCGTCCCACCGCGCCGGCCCGAGAAGCACGGCGGTGCTGGAGCCACCAGGTTTGCTGGGCCTGAACTACGGTGTCCAGACCCCGGCGGTAGCGGTCGTCGCCCACCTCGCGTACGGCGCGGCCCTTGGACTGCTGCTTCAGGCACGCTGATGTGGTTCCATCCGTCGTTTCCAGAGAGCCAACGGTCCAGGCCGAGCCACGATAGGCGGTACGCGCCCATGAGTAGCGATCTGACCGACGTCGACCGAGTCGGGTCGGCTGCGCCGATCGGCGACTATGGGCTGCTGGGCGATACTCGCACCGCAGCCCTGGTTTCCGGCGACGGCGCAATCGACTGGCTCTGTGTGCCCCGATTCGACGGCGAGCCTGTGTTTGGCCAACTTGTCGGTGGGCGAGGGGCCGGAACGTTCCGAGCCGGCCCCATCGGGCCGTCGTCCGTCGTGGAGCGTCGCTACCGGCGGCACAGCGCGACGCTGGAGACGGCTTGGGCGGTAGGCGAGGGACGCTTGATCCTCACCGAGGGCATGGTGTCCGAGGTGGCCGGCCGCCTGCTGCCGACCACGTTGCTGGTGCGCCGCTTAACTGCTGAGGGCTCACCCATCGAGGCGATGATTGCATTCGATCCCCGTCTGGGTGAGCGTCACCTGGTGCCGCGGGTTCGGCGACGACACGGAGCCGAGGTGCGGTGTGAATGGGGCTCGCTTGCCCTTTCACTCGTGTGCGACCCAGCGGCGCATGTCGAACCCGGGCGGCCCACCTTGATCACGGTCACCCCTGGCCGGCCCGTGACGCTGGTGCTCAGCGTTGCCCATCGAGAGCCCCTCATCGAGGTACCCTCGCACGTTGCCTGGGAGCTTCTCGTCGAGGACGAGGCGCAGTGGCAGGCGTGGAGCGAAGGGATCGACAAAAGTGTTCCCTTTCGTGAGGCTGTCGTGCGCAGCCTGCTGACTTTGCGTTTATTGACCTACTCACCCTCAGGCGCTCCGGTTGCTGCACCGACCACATCGCTGCCGGAAGCTCTAGGCGGCATTCGCAACTGGGACTACCGCTTCGCGTGGCCGCGAGATGCCAGCATTGGCGTTGCGGCGTTCCTTGCCGTCGGCAAGGTCAACGAGGCCCGCGGGTTCCTCGGGTGGCTGCTCCACGCCAGCCGGCTCCAGCGCCCACGTCTACCCGTGCTGCTTACCCTGGATGGCCGCCATGCACCTCGAGAACGTGAGCTGGGCGGCTGGGTCGGCTATGCACAGAGCACGCCGGTCCGGATCGGCAACGGCGCCGCCGAACAACATCAACTGGACGGCTACGGTTGGGTAATCGACGCCGCCTGGGTGCTCGTGCAAAGTGGGCGCAGGCTGTACGGAGAAACATGGCGGGCGATTCGCGGGTTCGCCGACCTGGTCGCCCACCACTGGCGGGACCCGGACGCGGGGATCTGGGAGATACGCAGCGACGCCGCGCACCACGTGCACTCCAAGATGATGGGCTGGCTCGCCCTCGACCGCGCCCTACGCATCGCAGACACGCATTCGCTGTCCACCCGGCGCCGCCGACGTTGGCAGACCGCCCGCGACTCCATCGCCGTCGAGGTGCGAGAACGTGGGTTCAATCCCGCCCTGAGGAGCTATACCCGCAGCTACGGTTCCGAAGATCTCGACGCAGCCCTGTTCATCGTTCCGCTCCTCGGCCTGGAGAACCCCAATTCGGCGAGAGTTATCGGCACGGTCGACGCCATACGCGACCAGCTCTGCGCTGGCGGCCCTCTGGTATACCGCTACCGACCGGGCCGCGATGGGCTACCCGGCACCGAAGGCGCGTTTCTGCCCTGCTCATTCTGGCTGGTCCAGGCCCTCGCCCACACCCAGCGCCGCACAGAAGCCATCGAACTCTTCCAGGCGCTGCTCGACCGCGGCAACGTACTCGGCCTCTACGCCGAAGAAATGGATCCCGCCACGGCCGCCCATCTCGGCAACTTCCCCCAGGCCTTGACCCACGCCACACTGGTCTCAGCTGCGCTTTCACTGCAGGACACGACGAACCCGTCGCGGACGTAACGTCGCATCCAATCTCTCTCCTCCGGCCGAGCGCAATCCCCAGAGACTCAACTCTGCGTGCGCGTGTGGACCTGTGGGATGTGAGTCGTCGGCTCATTGGCCCAGTGGTAATCCACCGGCGGCACTTCAGTCCCTAGCAGAGGCCGAGGATGGCGTGTTGGACGCAGGGCCGTCCGCCGACACCGACCGATGCGCGTTGGGTCAAATCATCGGCGCCTGGC
>JALDXR010000120.1:0-8659 GCA_032154865.1 Nocardioidaceae bacterium | reverse complement strand
GCGACGAAGTTGGCGAACGGGTTCTCCTGCGCGTCGAGCTCACCGCTTTGCAGCATCGCGATGCCGGCGCGCAGGTCGTTGGCAACCGGCTCGGCTCCGAGTTCGCGAAACAACCGCTCATGTGCCCAGTTGGGCTGCAGCCGCACCCGCAGGCCGCGGCAGTCCTCCGGCGTGCGCACCTCCCGACTGCGATTGCTGAGATGGCGGAACCCGTTGTCCCAGTAGCCCAGTGGCACCAGACCAGTGGCGGCCCGAGTGCGCTCGGACAGGGCCGCGCCGAGAGCGCCGTCGAGGCACCGGTGGGCGTGCTCCAACGAGCCGAACACGTACGGCAGGTCGACGACAGCGAGCTCCGGGACCCGATCGGCGAGGTAACTGCTCGAGAAGAAGCACAGTGTCAGCGCGCCGGACTCGACCTCGTCGAGCAGCGTGCTGGCCGGCAGGCCACGATCGAGGATGTTGTAGTCGATGCCGATCTCGACCTGGTCGCCGAGACCGCGTCGAAGGCCCGCGGCGATCCGATCGAGCGCCCGGCCGTGTGTGCTGTCAGACGGTGCGTAGCCTCCCAACCGCACTCGCAAGCGGGCTCCCATGCGCATGGCTCCTCCATTTGAGGCGGATGACAGTGCCATCCGGGGCGGATGACGCCGCCATTTGGGGCGGATGAGGCGGCCTTGACGGGCACATCGCATTCTATACGATGTAGGAACTGCTGCTCACCCGATTCGGCGGAGTAACCGATGCCCGCGATCACCGAGGTCCGGACCGCGACGGTCGAGGTCCCGCTGACGACCGTGTTCAGCACCTCCAACAAGACCACGACCGCGGCCAGGCTGCTGCTGGTCAACGTACGGACCGACAACGGGGTCGAAGGATGGGGCGAGGCGCAGCTCAACCCGACCTTCACCGACGAGACCCCGGCCTCGGCCCGGGCGGCCGTCGACGGTCTGGCGAGCGAACTCATGATCGGCCGCGACTCCGAAGCGGTCGCCGCGGCACTTCCCGAGCTCGGCAGGCGGCTGGCCGGCCGGATCGCGGCCCGATGCGCGGTGTCGATGGCGCTGTGGGACCTTCGGGGCCGGCTGCTGGGCGTGCCGCTCTACCAGCTGCTCGGCGGCGCCCGACGGCGGCAGGTGCCGGTCGCGTACCACCTCGGCCACTTCGACGAGGAGCACGACGCCGCGAACGCCCGGGCCGCTGTCGAGCAGGGCTTCGGCATCCTCAAGCTCAAAGTCGGTCGGCCAGACGTCACGGATGACCTGCACGCCGTCGAGCGAGTACGCAACGCCGCCGCCCCGGCCCGGCTCTACGTAGACGCCAACCAGGCATGGGGATTCGCCCAGGCGGCGGCGTTCACGCATCGGGCTCACGAGCTCGGCGTCGACCTGGTCGAGCAACCGCTGTCGAAATGGGATCTCGCCGGGCTCGCCGAGCTCAGTGCGACCCCAGGCGTCGTCGTGGCGGCCGACGAGAGTGTCTTCGACGCTCACCAACTGCTGTCGGCCCTGACAGCCGGACGGCGGCCCGGTGGCGTGGTCGTCAAGCTACTGAAGGCCGGCGGGATCGACGGCGTGCAGGAGCTCTTGACGCTCGCCGGGCTCAGTCGGGTCGCGCCCTTCGTCGCCGGCATGTGTGGCGACACCAGCATCGGCTCGGCGGCGCTGCTGCACGTCGCGGCCGCGGCCGACGAACTCCCGATGGGCACCGCCATCACGCCGCACTTCAGCCGAGCCGACCTGGTCGCGAAGCCGCTCACCGTCACGGACGGCCAGGTCCATCTGGACGCGGTCGACGGACCCGGACTCGGCGTGACGGTCGATCCGGACCAGGTCGAGAAGCTCAGCATCGGTGACTGAGGAGTGAGGGACGTGGACGACAACATCGGATTGGCCGTGATCGGCTGCGGCACGATCGGCCGGGTGCGTGCCGAGCTGGCTCGCGAGCATCCGTCGATCGGCTGGCTGGGACTGTGCGACCGCGACGCCGACGTCATGGCGAAGCTCGCCGCCGACACCGAGGCGGACTGCACCGACGCCGACTTCGGCAGCCTGGTGGCGCGGCCGGAGGTCGACGCCGTCGTCGTCGCGACCGACGAGAACTGGCATGTCGAGCCGATCCTCGCCAGTGTCGAGCACGGCCATCGGCTGTTCATCGAGAAGCCGCTGGCGACCGATCCGATCGAGTCCGCCACCGTGCTCGCGGCCATCGACGACAACGGCATCGATGCGGTAGTCGGCTACACGCAGCGGTTCCGGCGTCGCTTCATCACCGCGCGGCAGCGCATTCGCGACGGTGCGATCGGCGACGTCACGACCGTGGTGGCACGCGCGTTCATGAACCGGATGGTGCCGCTGGCGACGCTCGCGCGTACTGACAAGCGGGCCACCCTGACGCCGATGGTCGTATCCGGCACGCACAGTCTCGACGTATGCCTATGGATGCTCGAAGGCATCGAGGACAAGGAACCCGTCGAGGTCTACGCCCGGTCCGGCGATCGAGTGCTCGGCGACCTCGGCACCAAGGACACCACCCTCGCGATCTTCACCCTGGCCGACGGCACGCTCTGGAACCTGGTGATCAGCTGGGCACTGCCGATCGTCTGGCCCGGCGCCGTGTACGGCCTCGAGATCGGTGTCGTCGGCGAGACCGGCGTACTCGACATCGAAGACACCCATCGCGACGTGATCGTGGCGTCGGAGCATCCACAGGGACCCGGCTATCGCCCGAAGGGGTTCGAGGCCGGGCAGCCGCGACACGTCGACTTCATCGGCAGCTACCCACCCGGCGACTACGGTGAGTACGGCCTGTGGGGTCCGATGCGGGAGGAGACCGACAGCTGGTACAGCCGACTCCTCTCCGGCCGCGCCACCCAGCATGCGACGGCGCACGACGGCCACCGCAACCTGATGCTCACCATGGCCATCGACCTGTCGGCCAAGACCGGCGAGCCGGTGAAGCTGCCGGTCGATCCGGCGGAGCTGACGGCTGGGCTGGGCCTGTGAGAGTCGCGATCTGCTCGGTCGGCGCCGAGCTGCTCTCCGGCGAGATCGTCGACACCAACGCCGCCTGGATGGCCCACCGCGTGCTCGAGACCGGCGGCCGGATGAGCGCTCTGCTCGTCGTGGGCGACGATCGCGCCGAGATCGTACGCGCGCTGGAGTGGCTGGCCGATCGGTCCGACGTGATCCTGGTCGGCGGCGGCCTCGGGCCGACATCGGACGACCTCACGCGCTATGCGGTCGCCGACTTCGCCGATGCCGATCTGGAGCGCCGCGACGAGCTGGTCGCGCATCTGACCGACGTCTACGACCGGCTCGACCGGGAGATGCCGGCCGATGCCCTCGCCCAGGCCGACATCCCGGTCGGAGCGGATGTCCACGCTCCGCTGGGTTCGGCGGCCGGTTTCGTCGTCGACACGCGCCGGTCCGGCCGACCGGTACGCGTTCATGTGCTGCCCGGGGTGCCGTGGGAGTACCAAGGCATCGCCGAGCGCGACGTCCTGCCCGACCTGGTAGGCCGCGCCGACGGTGTCGCCCGCGTGACCCGGGTGCTGCACGTCGCCGGCGCCGGCGAGTCGTGGATCGACAACGCGCTGCGGGACCTGACCGATCGGCTGGCAAGGGCCGACGACGCGGAGCTCGGATTCCTCGCGCGGCCGGAGGAGGTTCAGGTACGGATCACTGCCACCGGTGCGACCCCGACAGCGGCCCGGGATCGCGCGACCGCCGTGCTCGAGGAGGCGTCCGAGCGGCTTGGCGACGCGGTGACCGGTGTCGACGAACAACGACTCGAGGAGGTCGTCGCCGAACTGCTGCGGACTCGCGGTCACACCGTCGCGGTCGTCGAGACCGTCAGCGCCGGTCGCATCTGCGCGGCACTCTCGACGCGATCGGGCGCCTCCGACATCCTGCGCGGCGACCTGGTGGCCGGTGGCGCCGGCGTCGGTGCACTCGGGCTCGGACCGGTCGACGCGGACGGTTCGGCGTCGACGACCGAGCTGGCGGCCGCTGTGCGGGAGCGGTTCGACGCCGACATCGGCCTCGCCGTCACCGGCACCGCACCGGGCGATCCCGCATCGGACGTCGAGCCCGGGACGGTGGCCTGGGCGATCGTCGGACCTGGCGAGAGCCGCTATCGCGAGCAGACCTACATCGTCGGCGACCGGGACATCGTGCAGGCTCGCAGTGTCGCCTTCGTCCTGGAGTCCCTGCGGCAGCGGCTGCAATCGAGCGTCACCGGTTGAGGCGTCAACGCAGGAACTCCGACACGGTCTCGACGAGCCACTCCGAGTCGTCGATCCAGGGGTAGTGCCCGCCGCGTGGCTGGACGGCCAACTCGGCCCGAGGGAACAAACCGACGTACTCGGTCGCCCGCTTCGGCGGCAGGCCGACGTCGTACTCACCGGCGATCAGGAGCACCGGCGCCTCGAGGCTGCGCAGTGCCGACCGGGTCGCGGGCGGGTCGACGGCGTCGTCCGAGTAGAAGGTCACCGCCGCTTCCGGGTTGGTGTCGCGCTCCGATCGAGCCTCGTTGGCCTGGCTGGCCGCATCCCAACGGCGGTAGGAGAACGGCGCGATCGCCGCCCAGTCGGCCTCGGTGGCCTCGCCCGACCAGATCCGTTCGAGCGCGGCCATGGCGGCGGGGAACCACGGCTCGCCGCGACGCAGCTCGGCCAGCTCCCCACGATCGGCGTCGGCGATCTCCACGCCCACCGCTCGCGGGCTGGGATTGACGAGTACGAGCCGGCCGATGCGATCGGGGAATCGGGCGGCGTACTGCACGGCGAGTGAACCGCCGGCGGAGTGACCGGCCAGGTCGATCCGGTCCAGCCCCAGATGCGCCCGCAACGCCTCGACGTCGTCGACCTGCCGATCGCATCGATAGGTCCCCGAATCGGCCGGCGTCGCCGACTCACCGGTGCCACGCAGGTCGAGGAGCACAAGCCTGCGATGTGCCGACAGCCCGCCGAGGTCACCGAGGTAGGCCGAGGCCTGCATCGGCCCGCCCGGAAGGCAGATCAACGGCGGTCCCTCGCCGATCTCGTGATAGGCGAGGCGTGTTCCGTCAGAGACGTCGAAGCCAGGCACCAGGCGATCATAGGTGGGCGGCCGTAGGGCGTGTCTCCCTATCCCCGGCCGTCGCGAGCGGTTTCTGGCGGGATGCCTCGCAAGGCGGAGGAGCGAAGGCGCACTGGGTTTGTGCGTCGAGCGACGACAACGCAACGAGGCGCCCGCCAGGGACCGCGCAGCAGGCTGCGGGATAGGGAGACACGCCCTAGGTCACGGCGACGTCCAGCTCGCCGATGGTGGTGCGGCGCTCGTCGACCTCGGCCCAAACCTCACAACTGATCCGGTCGCCGTCCACCGACGCCACGCGTCCCCGACAGCTCAGGGTCTCGCCGACGTACGCCGGGGCCACATGCCGATAGCGAAACCTCACCAGCCGTACCCGCGTCCCGAGCCGCGACTCCAGATCGCTTCGCACCAACTGCTCGAGATAGACCGCCTGCAACGGCCCATGCACCGGCAGCCCCGGATGTCCCTCGACCTCGGTCGTGTACGGCACGTCGTAGTGGATCCGATGGGTCAGCCAGATCGCCGCGCTGAACTGAAACAGGTCGACCGCGTCGGGCGTACGACGCAGCGCGGCCAACTCGTCACCGGCCCGGATCGCCCCAGGTACGTCGGCCACGGCTACCTCAGGATCCGGGTGAAACGCTCGCGTACGACGGTGCGACCGGCCACCTCGTAGCGATACTCGAACAGGAGGAACAGCAGCGGCCCACTGCGTCCGACCTTCTCGGTCAGGTCGACCAGGCGCTTGTGACAGGCGACCTCGTCGCCGGCGCAGAGGTAGCCGTCGACCTCGAGCTCGGTCTCGCCGGCCATCGCACCGGTGATCGCGACCGGCGGGATGTCCTCGCCCGGACTGCCGTCCGGTTCGAGCTCGTCGCGGGGCCGCAGGTGGTTGGGGAGCACCCGCAGGTAGACGTAAAACATCGGCGGCGCCACCACATCGCGAAAGCCCGCCGCCCGAGCCGCCTCGGGGTCGAAGTGGATCGGGTCGGTTTCGCCGGTCGCCATCGCGAAGCGCCGGATGTCACCCGCGGCCACCGTGACGTGCTGCACGGGGTAGGTCCGGTCGGCCCAGCGCCGGGTCGCGTCGGTGAGCAGCGTCGCCATCGGATCACAGTCCCATGCTCTTGGCGATGATGTTGCGCTGGATCTCCGACGTACCGGCGCCGATCGTGCCGAGCCGGGACTCACGGAAGTGCCGCTGCAGGTCGTACTCCATCGTGTAGCCGTAGCCGCCGAGCACCTGCAGTCCGAGATCGGCGATCTGCTTGTACGCCTCGCAGGTGTAGAGCTTGAGGACGGCGGCGTCGCGAGCCGTACTGCTGCCCTGCTCGAACTTCCAGGTGTACTGCAGGAGCAACAGCTTCGACACCTCGACCATGACGGCCATGTCGGCGAGCTTGTGGCTCACGGCCTGGAACTTGCCGATCGGCCGGCCGAACTGCTCACGTGTCTTGGCGTACGCCAACGCGTCCCGCAACGCCGACTGGGCCGCACCGGTCCGCGCGGCGGCCAGGGAGAGCCGCTCGTAGTTGAGATACGCCGTCAGCCCGCTCCACCCGTGATCCGGCTCGCCAAGGACATCGGTGGCGGGCACGCGTACGTCGTCGAACTGCAGCAGGCAGGTGCCCAGCGGCCAGTGGCCCAGCGTCTCGAGCGGACTCGCCGCCAGCCCCGGTGACGTCGTGTCGACCAGCAGATTGGTCAGGCCATGATGCCGGTCGTCGCTCCGGTCGGTCCGGGTCACGACCAGCACGTAGTCGCTGACCTTGAAGCCGGACGTGAACACCTTCTGACCGTTGACGACATAGTCATCGCCGTCACGGACCGCCGTGGTGGTGATCGAGGCGGCATCGGAGCCGGAGCCCGGCTCGGTGAGCGCGAAGCAGATGGACCAGTCGCCTGATGCGATGCGGGACAGGAAGCGCTCGCGCTGCTCCGGCGTGCCGTCCCGGCCGATCGCGTACCCGCCCCAGGTGAGCTGGCGGAAAAGCCAGAACGCGAGATCGAGGAAGCTCTTGCCGACCTCCTCCAGCAGGATCGCGACCTCGGTCGCACCAGCGCCGGAGCCGCCGTCGGCCTCGGCGATGTTGAGCCCGGGCCAACCCTGCTCGGCCATCGCCTTGAACGCCTCGGTCGGCGGCCGGTGCTCCCGGTCGCACTCCCGGACGTAGTCGGCGGAGATCTGCCGATCGCAGAACGCGCGGACCGTGTCGCGGAAGGCTGCCTGCTCCGGGGTCGGTGACAGGTCCACTCCGCCTCCTCAGGACTGCTTGATCACGACCTTCATGACGCCGTCGGCGCGCTCGTTGATCAGCCGTAGGGCGTCGGGAACCTCCTCGAGACCGACCGTGTGGGTGATCAGCTCGCTCGGCCGCAGCGAGCCGTCGGCGACCAAGTCGATGACGGGCGCGAACGTCCGCGGATGCCCGTGCGAACCGATCAGCGTCTGCTCGCGCTTCTTGACGTCGGCGATCGGGAACGGGAACGAGCTCTCCTCGAACGAGCCCAGAATGACGATCCGGCCGCGTGGGGCGGTCAGCCGCTGGGCCAGCGGAGCCGTGGCGTGCTGGGCGCCGCCGACCGCCTCGACCGCCACGTCGACGCCATAGCCTTCGGTCCAGTCGAGGACCGTCGACTCGAGTTCGGGCGCATCCGCCCGCAGCACATGGTCGGCGCCGAGCTCACGCGCCTTGTCGAGCCGGTAGTCGAGCAGATCGACGACCATGACCTCGGCGCCGTGGATCTTGCTGAGCAGCATCCCGCCGAGTCCGATCGGCCCGGCGCCGAGGATGAGTACGCGCTCGCCTTGGCGTACCTGACCACGCTCGATGACGCCTTCGTATGAGATGGCGAGCGGCTGTACGAGGGCGCCCTCCTCGGCCGACATGGCCGGCGGCAGCGCGTAGACCTGGTCGGCCGGCACCGCGACGTACTCGGCCATCCCGCCGGGCAGGTCCTCGCTCTCGCCCAGGACGCGATAGTGGGGGCAGATGTTCGGGAGTCCGGCGCGGCAGAACCGGCAGGTGCCGCAGCAGATGTTCGGCTCGACGCTGATCAGGGTGCCGACGATGCCGTCCGCGACGCCGGCGCCGACCGCGACGACCGTGCCGGCGCACTCGTGACCGAGGATCGCGGGCGGCTTGATGTAGGGGTGGACGCCGCGATAGGCGCTCAGGTCGGAGCCGCAGATCGACGTCGCTTCGGCACGGACGACGACCTCGCCCGGTCCCGGCTCGGGTACGTCCCGGGTGACGATCTCGATCGATCCCGGCGCCGCCAGCAGCACGGCCCGCATCGTCCGAGCGCTCATCAGGCGTTGACCTGGTAGTCGGGTCGCTCGCCGCCGAGGACCTTGATGACCTGGGTGGCCGCTTTGTTTTGCGACTCCGCCACGGCCGCGTCGGAGTAGAAGGCCATGTGCGGCGTGGCGAGCAGTCCGGGCACCCCCTCGAGTCGCGCCGGATCGACCGGCTCGGACTCGAAGACGTCGAGCGCGGCCGCCCGGATGCGCTTGTCGCGCAGCGCCGCGATCAGGTCGTCGAGCACCACCAACGGTCCCCGCGACGTGTTAACGAGTGCGC
>JALDXR010000119.1:0-8671 GCA_032154865.1 Nocardioidaceae bacterium | reverse complement strand
ACTCGGCCACGTCGGTCGCCGGCTCCTCGGTGTCGTCGCTGCCTCCGCAGGCGGCGGCTAGAACCCACGCCAGAAGTAGTGCCGCCGAGCGCATGAGCGTCAGCCTACGCACCCGTCGGCGCGTGCCCCGGGCATTACGCCCACAGGTCGGGCCAGGAGATGTCGAGCTCGATGAGCAGGCTGCGCATCAGGGGGAGGCTGAGGCCGACGACGCTGTGGGGGTCGCCATCGACGCCGCGGATGAAGGGGCCGCCGAGGCCGTCGATGGTGAATGCTCCGGCGACGTGGAGGGGTTCGCCGGTGGCGACGTAGGCGGCGATCTCGGCGTCGGACGGGTTGCCGAAGTGGATGATCGTCGAGGCGACGCCGGAGGCTTCGCGTGCTCGCTCGGGGGTCGGGGTTAGGCGCTGGACGCAGAGGCCGGAGTGCAGGGTGCCCGAGCGGCCGCGCATCGACTGCCAGGCGGCGGTCGCTGCTTCGGCCGAGCCGGGCTTGCCGCGGACGCCGCCGTCGAACTCCAGCATCGAGTCGCCGCCGATCACCAGGGTCGGGCGATGGATGTCGAGCTGGTCGGCGACGTCGCGGCACTTCAGCCGGGCCAGCGTCTCGACCAGGGCCTTCGGCGTCGCCGCAGTCACTCGGTCCTCGTCGACGCCCGACACGACGACCTCCGGGTCGATGCCGGCGCGGCGCAGCGTCGCCAGTCGCCCGGGCGAGGCCGATGCCAGCACGATCCGGTAGACCTCAGTCATGCGGCGCCTCCTCGGGGGCCGGTCGTGCCGGGAACACGAGGTAGCGCATGCCGAGGAAGTTCAGCGCCGACGCGACGCCTTGGGCGACCAGCCAGGCGATCGTGATCCGGCCGGTCACGCCGTCGAGCAGCCGTACGAGGACCGCGTTGACCGCCACGTTGATCACGAGTGTCGTCGCGTACAACGCCAGGAAGCGGCCGACCACATGGGCTCGTCCGGCCGCGCCGAAGGTCCACGAGCGGTTGAGCAGGTACGACAGGGTCGTGCCGAGGATGAAGCCGACCGCCTTGGCCGGGTCGATCGGGACGTCGGCGAGCAGCAGCAATCGGTAGCTGCCGTAGTCGAGAAGGGCGGCGAGTACGCCGACGACGACGAACCGACGAGCCTGACGTACGAGCATCAAAACGGCAGCCGGCGAAAGATCGGCCGCGGCAGGTGCCGTACGACGGTCATGACCCACCGCATCGACTTCGGCACCCAGATCGTCTCGGCGCCCGAGGCGATGCCGTCGACCACGGCGTCGGCGACCTCCTCCGGCGTCGTCGACAGCGGCGGCGTGTCGAGGCCCGTGGTCATCCTGGAGCGGACGAACCCGGGACGGACGATGAGCACCCGGCCGCCGTGCTCGCGAAGCGCCATGCCGAGCCCGCTGTAGAAGGCGTCCATACCGGCCTTGGTCGAGCCATAGGGGAAGTTGGACCGCCGGGCCCGCTCGCCGGCGACGCTCGACAGGGCGACGATGACGCCATGCCCCTGCCGGCGGACCTGCGCGGCCAGTGCCACGCCGCAGGCGACCGCACTGACGTAGTTGACCTGGGCGAGCTGGATCGCGGCGGCGGGGTCGGTCCAGGCCTGTTCCTGGTCGCCGAGGATGCCGTGCGCCACGACGGCGATGTCGATGTCGCCGCCGGCCGCCGCTTCCTCCACGAGGGCCCCATGCGTCTCTGGACGGGTGGCCTCGAAGTCGAGTGTCTCGACGGTGCAGCCGGCGGCTCGGAACGCGGCGGCTGTCTCGTCCCGGTGCGACGACGGCCGCGCGGCGAGGACGATCCGGAGTGGCCGACGAGCCGCGTACTCCCTCGCGATCGCGGCCGCGATCTCGGACGTGCCGCCGAGCAGCAGCAGCGACTGTGGCGTGCCGAGGGCGTCGATCACCATGCTCGATCCTCCTTCTCCGTCGACTTGTCAGCCGCGTGCCACGCTCTGGCGTGAGGTGGCGCTGACAACTCTGTCGAGTCCGCCGTCACAGGTCGAGCCGACGGGCCAGGTCGGAGCGGAACACGCCGTTCGGGTCGACCTCGTGCCGGACCTTGCGGAACTCGTCGAGGCGCGGATACATCCGGGCCAGCGCGGCCGCCGGCAGTCGCGCGTCCTTGGCGAGATAGACCCGCCCGCCGGCGTCCAGGACCAGCGCGTCGAGCGCCTCGAACAGCCGCTCCAGCCCGGGACGAGCCGGAATGTCCACCGCCAGCGTCCACCCGGCAGTGGGGAACGACAGCGGCGCCGGGTTGCCGGGACCGAACCGCTTGAGGACGTTGAGACACGACACGTAGCCGGAGCCGGCGATCCGTCGCACGGCCGAGCGCAGCGCCTCCTCCGCCCCGAACGGCACGACGAACTGGTACTGACAGAAGCCGCGCGGCCCGTACGCCCGGTTCCACTCGGCGACGACGTCGAGCGGGTGGAAGAACGTCGTGACGTCCTGGATCTCGCCTTGCCGGTGCTGTGGCGCCTTGCGAAACCACACCTCGTTGAACGCCCGGGCACTGAGCCGGTTGAGCAGTCCGCCGGGCACGCCGGGCGGCACGGTCGCGATCGCACGGGCGTCGAACCGGAACGGATCGCGTCGCAACGCCGGTGGCAACTCGTCGGCACGCGCCGAGCGGCCGCGGGTGATGACAGCCCGGCCGAGCCGGCTCCCGGTCGCTATGGAGTCGAACCACGCCACCGAGTACGGGTACTCGGCGTCGTCGCGGTCGAGTCGGTCCATCAGGTCGTCGAGATCGGCGGCTCGTTCGGTGTCGACGACGAAGTACGCCGACTCGACCCGGTTCAGTCGCAGCATCGCCCGTACGACGACGCCGGTCAGGCCCATACCGCCGACGGTCGCCCAGAACAGCTCGCTCCCGGGACCGTCCGGTGTGCACGAGCGGACCGAACCGTCGGCGGTCACCAGGTCGATACCCATGACATGGGCGCCGAAGCTGCCGTCGACGTGATGGTTCTTGCCGTGGACGTCGGCCGCGATGGCGCCTCCCACGGTGACCTGCCTCGTGCCCGGCAGCACCGGAATCCACAGGCCGTAGGGCAGCAGGCGACGCAGCAGCGTGTCGAGACTGACGCCGGCGGCGACGTCCACCGTGCCCGCGTCCGGATCGATCCGGTGGACCGCGTCGAGTCCGGTCAGATCCACCACGACGCCGCCGGCGTTCTGGGCGGCGTCACCGTAGCTGCGGCCGAGCCCACGTCCGATCAGACCGCGCCCCGACGCCTAACGGCCACGGTCGGCGCGGTCCGGCCCCATCCGGTCAGGGCCCGGCGTGTAACGCTCACGTCGGTCTCCTCGCTGGCGCTCGTCGACCCGTGACCAGCGCTGTGTTGGATTGTTCCCTCGCAAGCTCGGTCACGTGGTCAACGTTGCCAGACGCCGAGGCAGACGGCGGCGATCCAGGCCACGCCGAGGATCTGCAGCACCCGGTCGCCGAACACGATGTCTTCTGGCGCGCCGGCGGCACCGCGGTCGATGTCGACGGCGTAGCGCAACATCCCGAGCACGAACGGGGCGACCGAGACCTCCTCCCAGACGAAGCCCCCGTTGGTCGCCTGCTCGAACGCCCACAGGCTGTAAGCCACCACGGTCACCGACGCCGCCGTGCCCCAGACGAATCGCAGGTAGGACTCGGAGTAGAACTCCAGGGACCGGCGGGTGCCGGCCGCCGCGCCGATGGCGTGAATCTCCGAGTAGCGCTTGCCGGCCACCATGAACAACGACCCGAACGCCGCGACGAGCAGGAACCAGGGGGACAGGTAGATCCCGCTGGCCACGCCGCCGGCGATCGCCCGCAGCAGGAAGCCGGATGCGACCGCGGCCAGGTCCATGACCGGCTGGTCCTTGAGCCCGAGCGTGTACGCCGCCTGGATCCCGACGTACAGGGTCGCTGTGAGCCCGAGCCACGGATCGACGGCGTACCCGAGGACGAGGCCGCCGAACAGGAGCACCGCTGCGGTGGCGAGGGCGGCGCGTGGGGTGATCTCGCCGGCCGCGATCGGTCGCCGCCGCTTGGCGGGGTGGCGCCGGTCCTCGTCCACGTCGATGACGTCGTTGACCAAGTAGACCGCCGAGGCGACCAGGCAGAAGGTCACGAAGGCGAGGGCGGTGTTGAGCGCGACGTCGCCCTCGTCGAGCGTCCCGGCGGCCAGCGGCGCTGCCACGACGAGGAGGTTCTTGACCCACTGCCGAGGTCGGAGGGCGCGCAGCATCGGCGGTCCCATGGGGAGGCGGTGCGGCGGCATCGGGTCCTGGTTCGTGACGTCGAAGGAGGGATCGGCCGAGTGTGTCGTCATCGGAGGCTACCGTCCCTCGCCTGGTCGGAGGAGTTGTTGCTGCGAGTCGGAGGTCGGTTCACGCGGGTCGGAGATTTGTCGCTGTGGGCCGTCCTGCCCCCGCTTGCCGTTGGTCGGATGGTGGTCGAGCAGGACGAAATGTCCATGGGCTCGGGCGCCGGCGAGGCCCGTGGTGTCCCAGCCGAGACCCGAGGGATCCGGCCCGCGTCGCCAGACCAGCCAGTAGCCCGGCTTGATCGGGTCGAGCGTGGCGAGATTGAGGCCGTGGTAGTTGAGCCGGTAGAACAGGCTGTCCCGGCGGTCCTGCCGGATCTTGTCCGCGAGCACCGCGCGGTCGGTGAACCGGTCGACGATGGTGCATTCGCAGAAGTACGCCAGGGTGCCGACCTCGCCCGGGCCGTGGACCGGCGTATCGCCGACGATGTTGCCGAGCTCGCGGCCGATCTCGGCGTACTCGTAGGGACGCGCCCAGTTGGCGTGGATCGGCATCTCGCGCAGCGGAACGTGGGCGCTCGTCCTGACCTGCCAGGGGACGAGCGACATGACGATGAGGACGGCGCCGACGGTCACCGCCGCAGCCCGGACGTAGGCCTGGAAGTCCGGGCCGCTCAGCGTGGCGAGTCCGATCACGGCCGTCAGGGTGAGCGCCGTGAGGGTGGGCGCGTAGTACCAGAAGAAGGGCGGGACATCGAGCGCCCAGATCAGACAGAAGTACGCCGCACCCGCGAGGACGAGTGCCGGCACGACCGAAGAGCCGGCGGCCACACCGCGCCGGCGCCACGCGGGCCAGGTCAGCGCGGCCAGCAGGCCGACGGCTCCGATGACGAGGACGATGATCGCGGCCCATGGGTTCTTGTGGTAATAACGCGTGGTCATCGCGGTCAGGAAGTCACCCCACGCCCCGCCCTGCTTGATGACGAGGGTGTCGGGGATCGCCGAGTCGAACGCGATCCAGCTGAACACCAGCCACGGCCCGACCACGGCCGCGGCCAAGGCGACGACCTGGATCAACCGGCGCCACAGGGCCGGCGTCGCCAGGACGAGGATGCCGGCGATCACCACGGTGTCGAGCCGGAGCCAGAGGAGCACGCCACAGGCGAGTCCGGCCATCATGGCGTCGCCGCGGGCGCATGCCCAGGTGAGATAGATCAGGGCCGTGACGACCAGCATCGACTCGAGCCCGATCGTCGAGGCCAGCAGCGGACTGGCGACGAACAGCGGAGTGCCGATGACGGCCACCCGATAGCCGAGGCCGAGGGTGCCGCCGAGCCCGCGCAGACCGAGGGCGAGCGCGACGCAGGTGAGGACGTAGAGCACGCCGAGCGCGACGACCGGGTCGTTGAAGATCGCGGTCAGTCCGCCGGTGAGGAGCACGTTGAGCGGCGACGTGGCGCTGTTGGCCTCGTGGCCCGGAATCATTCCCCACTCGCCGTGCTCGGCCAGGGTGCGGGCGTAGGTCAAGGTGATGTAGGCGTCGTCGATCAAGGCGACGTGGACGAGCCAGTAGAGGAAGGTCGCGGCGATCGCCGTCAGACCGACCAGCGCAGCGGTCGGCCAGATGACGGCGGTACGCAGCCGGCGACCGCCGGTGGGAGCCGCGTGCGAGATCGGCTCGGTTTCCGCGAACTGCCCTTGGTGCTTGTCGACGACGGCAGACACCCCTTGGCCCTCCTTTCGACCCACCCATGTCGATCGGGGCTGACGTACCCAGCATTCGACTCGGCAGACCGGGGTCGCCCAGAGGCGAAGGTCCCAGCAGCGCAGGCCGAAGCGCTGTGTGTGTAGATCAGACGCACTGACCAGGCCAGACGGTTGTCCCCATGGCGAAAAATCGGCCGGACAACGATCCGATCACGATGGGTCGAGCGGACGTGGGTCGCCGGCGCTCGGGAGTCAGTGGGGGAGGGCAGAGGCGCGCCAGGCGCCCGGTCCGGCTCGGTGCGGGCGCCGCATCGCAGCCGCCGGGTGGCCCCACAACGGTCTCGGCCGCGGGGCCGGAGCGGCACCGGCGCCGCGACGGACACCGACGACGGCGACCAGCGCGGCCAGCTCCTCGGGCGTCGGATCGCCCTTGACGACCCGGAGCAGCGGCTCCGGTAGCGTCGAATCGGTCATAGTGGGATGTTCCCGTGCTTCTTGGGCGGTAGGTTCTCGCGCTTGGTGCGCAGCAGCCGCAATGACCGGACGATCTCGAGCCGGGTCTCGTGCGGAGGGATGACCGCGTCGATATAGCCGCGTTCGGCCGCAATGTACGGGTTGGCCAGCGTGTCCTCGTACTCGGTGATCAGCTCGGTGCGCCTGGCCTCCGGATCGCCGGCTTCGGCCAGCTCGCCCCGGTAGAGGATGCTGACCGCGCCCTGCGCTCCCATGACGGCGATCTGGGCGGTCGGCCAGGCGATGTTCATGTCGGCGCCGAGATGCTTGGACCCCATGACGTCGTAGGCGCCGCCGTACGCCTTGCGGGTGATGACCGTGATCAGCGGCACGGTGGCCTCGGCGTAGGCGTAGATCAGCTTCGCGCCGCGCCGGATGATGCCGTTCCACTCCTGGTCGGTGCCCGGGAGGAAGCCCGGCACGTCGACGAAGGTGAGCACGGGCAGGTTGAAGGCGTCGCAGGTGCGGACGAAGCGGGCCGCCTTCTCCGACGCGTCGATGTCGAGGGTGCCGGCGAAGTGCAGCGGCTGGTTGGCGACGACGCCGACCGGGTGTCCCTCGACCCGGCCGAACCCGACGATGATGTTCGTGGCGAACATCGCGTGCACCTCGAGGAACTCGCCGTCGTCTAGCACCGCCTCGATCGCGGTGTGCATGTCGTACGGCTGGTTCGGCGAGTCCGGTACGAGCGAGTCGAGGGTCCGATCGGTGTCGGTGAACTCCTCGACGGCAGGCGCGTCGAACGTCGGTGGCTCGTCGAGATTGTTGGGCGGCAGGTAGGACAGCAGCGCCTTGACGTAGTCGAGCGCGTCCTCCTCGTCGGCGCCCATGTAGTGCGCGTTGCCCGACTTGGTGTTGTGGGCCCGGGCGCCGCCGAGCTCCTCGAACGTCACGTCCTCGCCGGTCACGGTCTTGATGACGTCCGGTCCGGTGATGAACATGTGCGAGGTCTGGTCGACCATGACCGTGAAGTCGGTGACGGCGGGGGAGTAGACATGGCCGCCGGCGCAGGCGCCCATGATCAGCGAGATCTGCGGGATGACGCCGGAGGCGTGCACGTTGCGGCGGAAGATCTCGCCGTAGAGGCCGAGCGAGACGACGCCTTCCTGGATCCGGGCCCCGGCGCCTTCGTTGATGCCGACGACCGGGCAGCCGGACTTCATGGCGAGGTCCATGATCTTGGTGATCTTCTCGCCGTAGACCTCGCCGAGGCTGCCGCCGAAGACGGTGAAGTCCTGGGCGAACACGCACACCATCCGGCCGTCGATCGTGCCGTAGCCGGTGACGACGCCGTCGCCGTACGGGCGGTTGCGCTGCAGCCCGAAGTTGGTGCTGCGATGGCGAGCCAGCTCGTCGATCTCGACGAACGAGCCGTCGTCGAGCAACAGATCGACCCGCTCGCGAGCGGTCAGCTTGCCTCGCGCGTGCTGCTTCTCGACCGCGCGGACCGACCCGGCGTGGACGGCCTCGTCGAGCCGAATCTCCAGATCGGCGAGCTTGCCGGCCGTCGTGTGGATGTCGGGCCCGGCGTCGGGTTCTGGCGTCGCAGCGGCTTCAGTCACAGCCGTCCAGCGTACTCGCGGGCGCCGGTCGGGCTCGGCCCAGGATGTCGGCGCCAGTGCGCACCAACTCTCGTCGGGATCCGCAGTTTCGCGCCAGCACTCGCGCATGCAGGTGCCAGGTGAGCCCGTGGGACCCTCGTACGGTGCCCACCGAACGCCTGGACCGGGACGCGATCGAGCGTGCGCTGCTCCATGACGACTCGATGTGGACCGCGATCGACATCCTCGAGCGGACCGAGAGCACCAACGCCGACGTGGCGACCGCCGCTCGCGACGGGGCTGCCCAGGGACTCGTCGTCACGACGGAGCACCAGGTGGCCGGGCGGGGGCGGCTCGGCCGGGCCTGGGAGTCACCGCCACGGTCCGGGCTGGCGGTCTCGGTGCTGTGGCGGCCGACTGCGGTGCCCGCGTCGCGCTGGTCCTGGCTGCCGCTGCTGGCCGGCGTGGCGGTGCGGGAGAGCGTCGTGGCGGTCGCCGATGTCGACGCGAGGCTGAAGTGGCCCAACGACGTCCTCGTCGCGGGTCGCAAGCTCGCCGGCGTCCTCGTCGAGCGGATCGACTCCGACGTGGGGCCGGCCGCCGTCGTCGGCGTCGGGCTCAACCTCTCGCTCGACGCGGCCCAGCTCACGACGCCGGAGG
>JALDXR010000617.1:0-2656 GCA_032154865.1 Nocardioidaceae bacterium | reverse complement strand
GGGGACCGGAGTTCGAGCACGACTGGGCGACCTGGTGGCGGATGCTGCCGCAGTATCTCGGCGAGGTCTGTTAGCGGGGTTCGGCCGGCGTTGCCTGACCGAGTTGGTGGAGCAACAGCGCCTCCGCGAGGCACGCGCGCTCGAAATCTTCGAGGTGCAGGCTTTCGTTCGCCGCGTGAGCGCGGGTGTCAGGGTCCTCGACACCCGTGATCAACACTTCAGCGTCGGGAAAGGCGTCCGCGAACGAGCCCACGAACCCGATGGAGCCACCCACGCCGATCTCGACCGGTGCCCGCCCCCACGCCGCGGCGAACGCCTGCCGGGCTGCGGTGTAGGCAGGCCCAGTCGTACGTGCAGCGAACGGCGCGACTGGCCGGCCCGAGGTCACCCGCACGTGCGCACCCCACGGGGCGTCGGCCTCCAGGTGCCGGACCAGCGCGTCACGCGCAACGTTGGGGTCGTCGCCGGGCGCGATCCGCAACGCGAGGCGGGCCCGGGCCGTGGGCACCAGCACCAGACCGGACTGGTCGACGGGCGGTGCATCGATGCCCACGATCGACAATGCGGGTCGCTGCCACAAACGCGACGTCAAGGATCCGGAGCCGATGAGCCGTACCCCTCCGAGCAGTTCGACGTCGTCCCGCAGCCGCTCCTCAGTCAGATCGAGCGGCTTGGCGTCCCCACGCACGAGCCCTTCCACCGCGACGTCGCCCTGCTCGTCGTGCAGCGTGGCGAGCAGCCGGGTGAGCACGGTGAGCGCGTCGGGCACGGCGCCGCCGTAGACCCCGCTGTGTACGGCGTGTCGCAGCGTCGCCACCTCGACGACCACGCTGACGCCACCACGCAGCGAGGTCGTCAGGGCGGGTACGCCCACCCGCCAGTTCGTCGAGTCGGCGAGGACCAGCACATCCGCCGCCAGGCGTTCGCGGTGGTCGGCCAGCAGGGCCGGCAGCGTCGGCGACCCGATCTCCTCCTCGCCCTCGACGAGGATCGTCACGCCGAGGCCGGGATCATCCCCCAGCGCCTTCAGCGCCGCGCAGTGCAGGGCGATGCCGGCCTTGTCGTCCGCACTCCCACGCCCGTACAGCCGGCCGTCCCTTTCTACCGGCTCGAACGGATCGCTCTCCCAGGCAGCGAGGTCACCGACCGGCTGGACGTCGTGATGGGCGTAGAGCAACACGGTCCGGGCGCCCGCATGGGGCGGACGTCGCCCGACGACTGCCGGCAGGCCACGCCCCGCCCGCAGCACCTCGACCTCGGACAGTCCGGCCCCGCCCAGCTGACGGGTGACCTCCTCCGCCGAGGCCTCGACCTGGGCGTGCGACGAAGGGTCGGCCGAAACCGAGGGAATGCGCACCAGCCGTTCGAGGCTTGTCCGCGCGGCCGGCAGGGCTGCCTCCACAGCGGCGCGTACGTCGGAGACGGCGCGCATCAGGCGGCGTACAGCGTCAAGTCCGAAGCAAAGCGCTCGGTCATCTCGATCACTCGTTGGAGCTCGTGGTGCCGCACGATCACGATGCCGTCACCGATGGTCGTCGAACGCCAGTCCCGCCTTGCGGCTCCGACCGGGAGCAGATCGACGAGAACGACGTCGTCGCCGTACCGCGCCAGCAGGCCGTCCATGCCCTGGACCGACGTGATCCGCCCGGCCCCATGCGCTCGCTTGCAGATCATCCCGACGTTGTAGCGGCGCTCCAGCTCACGCATCCGGCCATGGACCACGGCCTCCGCCCAGCCGACGTACACGTCGCCGTCGGTGTTGAAGTTCATCTGGTCGACCACGCGTACCCCCGGCGGCCGGGCCCCGATCTCGCCGAACACGACCTCGCCGTCGGGCTTGAGATACCACTCCATGTGCGTGAAGCCGGTCTCGAACCCGAGTGCCTCGATCACCTGCTGTCCCATCCGCCGGCCCGATTGCAGATGCGGGACGTCGAGGTCACGCAGGGAGATCGCGACCGGGCTTACCCACTCGTGTTGCGCCATCTGCAGCGGGCGAGGGCGGTACCAGAGCACGTGCTCGAAGAGGATCCGACCGCCCGCGCAGACCGTGTCGTAGGTGAACTCCTCGGCCTCGACGAACTCCTCCACGCTCACCTCCGGCACATGCCGCAGCAGTGGCAGCACCTCGGACAGCGTTGCGGCCGAGTCGACGCGGTAGGTGTCCGCGGATCCGGCGCCGGCGATCGGCTTGACGATCAGCGGGTAGCCGACCTTCTCCGCCGCCTCCCAGACGCCGGCCACGGTCGTCGCGCTCGCGTGCCACGGAGTGCGGATGCCGGCCGCGTCGAGGGCCCGTTTCATCTGCTCCTTGTCACGGAAGGGCAGAGTCTGCTGGACCGTCATGCCGGGCAGGCCGAAAGACTCGCGCAGGCGGGCGGCCAGGATCATGTACGGCTCCCAGAGGCACTCCACCCGATCGATGTGCACGTGACGGGCCACACCGTGGAGCGCCGCCATGACGGCATCCTGGTCGGCGAGGGAGACGTGCTCGTAATGCGCCAGTGCCTCCCGGGCCGGCGGCGGCAGCGCGTCGCGGGGCTGGTCACCCAGGCCGATGACGGTGGCTCCCACCGCGGCCAGTGCGCGGGTGAAGTAGGACATCTCCTGCGGATAGCCCGGCGAGATCATCACGACGTTCGTCACAGCGCCTCCA
>JALDXR010000616.1:0-2657 GCA_032154865.1 Nocardioidaceae bacterium | reverse complement strand
CCGGTGACCCTGCACGGCAACACGGTCATCGTCGCGGTGAAGGACGACTTCACCCGCGGTCAGCTCGAGACCCGGTTGCGACCGCGCCTGGAGGAGTCGCTGAGCACGGCACTCGGCCGCGAGGTACGACTCGCCGTCACCGTCGATCCGGAGCTCGACGTACCGGGCGAGACCGAGGCCGCAGCGCATAGCGACATGTCGACAAATCGTCAATTCGTCGCGGATGAGACCGTGTCTGCGGTTCGGCCCGCGACCAACGACCACAGCGATCCGCGACCCGGCTCCCCGCTCTCCCCGATCGACGAGCCGGTCGCCGGCGGTGCGACGCAACCCGCCGCCAGCGTCACCGAGGCGCGGCTCAATCCGAAGTACGTCTTCGAGACCTTCGTCATCGGCTCGTCGAACCGGTTCGCCCACGCCGCGGCCGTCGCGGTCGCCGAGGCACCGGGCAAGGCCTACAACCCGCTGCTCATCTACGGCGACTCGGGATTGGGCAAGACCCACCTGCTCCACGCGATCGGCCACTACGTACGCAGCCTCTACAGCGGCGCCCGGGTCCGCTATGTCTCGAGCGAAGAGTTCACCAACGACTTCATCAACGCGATTCGTGACGACCGGGCCGCGTCGTTCCAGCGGCGTTATCGCGACGTCGACGTCCTGCTGATCGACGACATCCAGTTCCTGGAAGGCAAGATCCAGACGCAGGAGGAGTTCTTCCACACCTTCAACACGCTGCACAATGCCAACAAGCAACTGGTGATCACCTCCGATCGCCCGCCGAAGCGACTCGAGGCGTTGGAAGACCGGCTGCGCAACCGATTCGAGTGGGGCCTCATCACCGACGTTCAGCCGCCCGACCTGGAGACCCGGATCGCGATCCTCCGCAAGAAGGCCGCGACCGAGAAGCTCACCGCGCCGCCGGACGTCCTCGAGTTCATCGCCAGCAAGATTCACACCAACATCCGCGAGCTCGAAGGAGCCCTGATCCGGGCCACCGCGTTCGCCAGCCTCAACCGGCAGCCGGTCGACCTGACCCTGGCCGAGATCGTCCTGAAGGACCTGCTGCCCGAGGGCGGCGAGCCGGAGATCACCTCGGCGCTGATCATCGCCCAGACCGCGGCCTACTTCGGACTCACGATCGACGACCTCTGCGGATCCAGCCGGAGCCGGGTGCTGGTGACCGCCCGCCAGATCGCCATGTACTTGTGCCGCGAGCTGACCGACCTGTCCCTGCCGAAGATCGGCCAGCAGTTCGGCGGCCGCGACCACACGACCGTGATGCACGCCGACCGCAAGATCCGGCAGCTCATGGCCGAGCGACGCAGCGTCTTCAACCAGGTCACCGAGCTGACCAACCGGATCAAGCAGCAGGCCCGGCAGACCTAGCGCTGTGCGCGCAGCCGTTCACGCGGTGCACAGTCTGGGGATGAAGGTGTTGACGACGGGGTATTCGCTCGGGACGGCATGTGAACAACGAGCCACAACCTGACGGCCATCGAGCGACCAGACCCGTTGTCACCAAGGCGATTGGGCCACCGTCCACAGCCTGTCCACGAGCCTTCGTACGGCCTCACCTGCGGCAACGTACGAAATCCACAGTTTGCACAGGTGCGATGGCCCTGACGAGAGATCTATCTAGAGAAAGCTCCACCAAACTCACCCACTCGACCGGCCTGGGGATAGAGCCGAATCGCCAATCCAGGCATTCCCTCACTCGGCTCCTACCGCTCTGTCTCCCGTATCCCAGGCGTGGCAGGATTTCCCAAAGCTGACCAGCAGTCTTGCTGTCGGCGGATCGGGCCATCGTGGGTGGCACATGCCACGATGTTCCGCACACCCTCTGGGAGGCTGTAACCCGTGAAGTTCCGCATCGAACGCGACGTCTTCGCCGATGCCGTCGCGTGGACCGCGCGCAGCCTGCCCAACCGCCCGAGTGTCCCGGTGCTGGCCGGACTGATGATCGAGGCCGACGCCGACGGGCTGTCCCTGTCCGGTTTCGACTACGAGACGTCGACCCAGGCGACCCTGACCGCGGACGTCGCCGACGAGGGCAAGGCGCTGGTCTCGGGCCGGCTGCTCTCCGACATCTGTCGCAGCCTCCCCGACAAGCCGGTCGATGTCGCCCTCGACGGGCCGCGGGCGTCGCTGGCGTGTGGGAGCGCCCGATTCACCCTGCAGACCATGCCGGTCGAGGACTACCCGACGCTGCCGCCGATGCCGACGAGCTCGGGCACGGTGAGTTCCGATCTGTTCAGCGAGGCCGTGCACCAGGCCGTCTCGGCGGCCGGCCGCGACGACATGCTGCCGCTGCTCACCGGAGTACGGATGGAGATCGACGGCAGCACGATCACCCTGCTGGCCACCGACCGATTCCGCGCCAGCATGCGCGAGGTCGAGTGGTATCCCGCCGCCAGTGATGCCTCGGGCCAGGCACTGGTGCCGGCGAAGGTGCTCGCCGAGACCGCCAAGGCGTTGGTCCCTGGCACCGATGTCACGATCGCCCTGTCGACGAGTGACGGTGGGGACGGCGTCATCGGGTTCGAAGGTGTCGTCGGCAACGGCACCCGGCGTACGACCACGCGGCTGCTCGACGGCGAGTTCCCCCGGATCCGGCAGCTCTTCGCGGCCGAGTCCCCCACCATCGCCTGGGTCGACAC
>JALDXR010000118.1:0-8699 GCA_032154865.1 Nocardioidaceae bacterium | reverse complement strand
CGACGCCTTCTGGCTCCCGGGCGTCGAGGTCGTCGATTGGCCGTCGATGCCGCTGCGGGGGACCATCGAGGGCTTCTACGGCGCGCCTTGGACGCAGCAGGACCGGCTCGACCAGATGCGGTTCTACGGCGACGTCAAGCTGAACACGTACATCTATGCGCCGAAGGACGATCCGTACCACCGGGAGCGGTGGCGCGATCCCTACCCCGCCGACAAGCTGGCGGAGCTGGCCGAGCTCGTCGACGAAGCGGCGGCCAACCATGTGCGGTTCACCTTCGCGCTCTCGCCGGGCTTCCACCAGCCGCCCAACGCCACCAAGATCTGCTTCACCGGTGAGTCGGACTGGAACGCGCTCGTCGCGAAGCTGCAGGCCATGTACGACGTCGGGGTTCGGGCGTTCAATCTCCCGTTCGACGACATCTCGCTCAACCGTTGGAGCTGCCCGAGCGATCAGGAGACCTACGGCTCTCCTAACAGCCAGGCGAACCAGGCGCGGGCCCAGGCGGACCTGCTCAACCGGCTCCAGGCCGAGTTCATCGAGACGCACCCGGGCACGTTCCCGCTGCAGATGGTGCCCACCCATTACGAGGGCATCGCCGACACGTCGTACCGACAGTCCCTGCGGGCCAACCTCGACGCCGGCATCGAGGTCATGTGGACCGGTATGGCCACGGTGCCCCCGGACATCCGGGTCGCCGACGCCGAGGCCGCCGCGACAGTGTTCGGGCGCAAGGTCTTCGTCTGGGACAACTACCCGGTCAACGACTTCGGCACGCCTGGACGGCTGCATCTGGCGCCGTACCAGAAGCGCGAGCCCGGGCTGTCCGCGGCCGTGACCGGGATCGTGGCGAACCCGATGAACCAGGCCGGCGCGAGCAAGGTGGCGTTGTTCACCGTCGCCGACTTCCTCTGGAACGAGCACGGGTACGACCACCAGCGCTCGTGGCAGCAGGCGGCGCGCTACCTCTCGAACGGTAAGCCCAAGACCGTCGATGCGCTTTTGACGTTCTTCGACCTGAACCACCTGGCGCCGACGTTCGGAGCCGACCCGTGGCTGCCGCAGGCGCCGGCTCTGGCCGCCGAGATCGGGCAGTTCTGGCAGCACTGGGACGCCGGTCAGAAGCGGGCCGCGATCGACGGCCTCCGGCCGTACGCGGCGGCGACCGCTGCTGCGCCGGAAGCGATCCGGAAGGGCGTCACCGACCCGATCTTCGCCGCGGACGTCGAACGCTGGCTGGATGCCACCGACTTGTGGGGCCAGGCCTTCCGTGTCTCTCTGGATGCCGCCCAGGCGCAGCTCGCCGGCGACGAGGATCGAGCCGACGAGCTGTTCGGCGAGGCTCGCGACCTGATGGAGCAGGCCAGCCTCATTCCGACCGATCCGCGTCCGCGTCCGCAAGGGACCATCCGGCTGGCCGACGGCGTCCTCGACGTCTTCCTCACCAACCTCCGTGACCCCTGCACCCGGGAGGACCCACCGGCCGACCTGAACTGCCCGGTGAACGTGGCGGTCGGCAAGGCGGCGACCCAGCGCAGCACCGCGTACGGCGGTGTGGCCGAGCGCGCTGTCGACGGAAACACCGACGGCAACTGGGGCGCCGGGTCGGTGACCCACTCGGCCGAGGACGGGTCTCCCGAGCCCTGGTGGCAGGTGGACCTCGGAGCGTCGGTCCCGATCCACTCGGTCCACGTCTGGAACCGATCCGACTGCTGCTCCGAGCGGCTCGGCGACTACTACGTACTCGTCTCGAACGAGCCGTTCGGCAGCGGCTCGCTCGCCGACGTACGCGCGCAGCCGGGCGTCACGGCGCTGCACGAGCCCAGCACGGCGGGCCGTCCCACGAGCATCTTCACCGACGACCTCGACCTGACCGGTCGTTACGTCAGGGTCCAGCTCACCGGCAACGCACCGCTCTCGATCGCGGAGGTGCAGGTCCTGGCGTTCACGGAGTGAACCGGGCGGCAGTACCTGAACGCTCTTACTGGCGGATTCTGCGCTACAGCTGAGCTACACTAGAGGTACGGCTTGGCATGGCCTCAGTTCGGTGGAGGAGGTCGTCGTGGCGACCAGTACGTCGTTCCGGATCAGTGACCGCGCTCGGCGGCGGCTCGCCGATCGCGCGGAACACGAGGGTGTGAGCGCAACGGCGCTCCTCGAGCGGCTCATCGTCGAGGGCGTCGACGCACTGGATCATCCGGGCATTGTCCACCGCGGGCCGACCCACGATCGCCGGGCGGCACTGGCTGTCGGACCGGATGTCTGGGAGATCATCGCCCGGCTCCGGGAGTTGAAGGGTGGCGAGGAGCGGCGGATCTCGACGCTCAGCCGTGAGACCGACCTGCATCCCCGTCAGATTCGGGTCGCCGTCGACTACGCGTCCGAGCATCCGGACGAGATCAACGAACGGATCGAGCGCAACCGGCTAGCGGCCGAGCGCAGTCGTCGAATCGCGGAGCAGCGCGAGGCGCTGTTCGCGTGATCGGGCTCCTGCTGGACGAGATGTACCCGATGGAAGCGGCCGTCCAGCTCCGCGAGGAGCACGGCTGCGACGCGCTGCACGTCTGCGAGGCGGGCCTGGCTGCCACCGCCGATGCGACGATCGCCGGCTATGCCAGAGCCGAGGACCGCGCGGTCGTGACGGAGAACGTCGTGGACTTCTCGGCCGAGGTCGACACCGTGGTCGTCTTCGTGCTCAAGAAGAAGCTCCCGGTCGGCGGCAGGCAGGCAGCCGCGGTGGCTGCCGTCCTCGCCGAATGGGTCAGGGCCGATCCCGATCCCTATCGGGGTCAGCACTGGCCACGCTGATCGCGCGTCCCGCCGCTACCGGGCGAGGGCGCCCATCGGATCCCAGGCCGGGAGGACGATCGGCGGCTGGTCGAGGGCCGCCCGGTGCTCCGGCGACAGCAGGTCGCGATGGACGGCAACCTCCAAGACGTACTCGTCGAACCAGTTGTCGTTCATCGTGAAGAAGCCGTCGGTGCCGATCTCGTCGCCCCAGCTGTTCTCGACCCGCCAGCGTCGGGTCACGTCGTCGACCAGGTCGACACCGGTGAAGAGCATGGCGTGGGTCATCTGCGATCCGCGGTAGACGAGCCGATCCGCCTTGTCGAGGCCGAAGCGGGTGTCGTAGACGCCCTCGAGGTCGTACAGGGCGGCATCCCAGATGCCCAGGTCCTTGCGCAGCATCGGGCCCACGTCGCAGCCGAACCAGACGGGCTCGCCGCCGACGATCGCCTTCGTGGCCAGCTCCTTCATCGTGGCGATCTCGACGTTGAGGTACGTGACGAGGGGTGCCTCGACGACGTTGCCGAGGTAGTCGACCGTCAACGTGGCGCCGCGCGGGCTCGACGGTCGAGGGTCGTCGACCAGGCAGACGTAGTCGCCGAACGGGATCGTGACGTACTTCTCGACGAACTCGAGCGGGGTCAGCTCACCGTCCCGGTGAAACTCGCGGTCCTTGTCGGTCCACTGCCAGAAGAACCGCTCCGGCGGCGTACCGAGGTGGATCGAGAGGACCCGATGGGCCACGGTCAGGATGTCGCGCTTGCGCTCACGCCGGTGCTCGTCGTCGGCCAGCCCCCGCAGCGTCTTCGCTCCCTCCCGCAGTACGGCTCGGAGCGCGACGTTCATGCGTCCGGAGTTCGAGGAGCTCTCGGTCTCGGGCATCGCCGACTTCGGGACGAGTCCGTGCTTGGCCACGATCGCCGCGAACATGTTCCATTGCCCGCCGTCGTCGATGACCGTGTCGAGCAGGCAGCTGACCGTCCGGTCGTCGGCGTCGCGGTCGGCCGTCTCGATGATCGCCTCGAGGAAGTAGTTGGCCCGCTCCAGCTTGTCCCAGAACATGACGTGGCTCTGCGAGAACTCGAAGTCCTTGAGATTGAGCTTCTTCGCCGCCCCTACGCGAAGGAGGTTCAGGCCCGCGAACGCCCAGCATCGGCCGCTGTTCTTCTGGTTGGTGACCTTCCAGTCGTCGAGGAGATGGGATACGGCGTGGTCGGTGGTGGTGACGATCTGCCGATCCAGCGCGATGTCGTCGATCGACGTCTGCGTCACGGCGTTCTGCATCCTGCGGTACGCCGGATCGGCGGCGAACTGCTTGCGAAGCAGATCGACGTCCTCGCCGGTCAGCATCGCGTCGTCATGGGGGGTCATCTCCTGCGGGCTCCTCTCGCACAACTGACGGGCGGGCGGCGGTGCACTCCACCCTCTCCCGTACGACGTCGGTGTCTGCTCCCGGACGAGGTCGTGGCGAGGTGGTGGTTCCAGTGTGCCCTCCGGCCGCGCCGACGGCTATCGGATTGGAGCGCTCGTCAGAAGCGGGTCGCCTGCCCGGGCTGGGAGGGTTCCGGTGCGACACTGGCTCGCGTGGCGCGCTATCGCTGTCTCGGCTTCCTCACCGACTACGGACTCGAGGACGGGTTCGTCGCCGTCTGTCACGGCGTCGTGACGAGCATCGTGCCCGATGCCCGGATCGTCGACGTGAGCCATCTGATTCCGGCGTACGACGTGCGCCGCGGCGCGATGGTGCTGGCCCGGGCGGCGCCGTACCTCGAGCCGGCGGTGCTTGTGGCGGTGGTCGATCCGGAGGTCGGCGGCGACCGGCGCCCGGTGGCGGTTGCGACGAAGTCGTCGGTGCTGGTGGGGCCGGACAACGGGCTGTTGCTGCCCGCGGCCGATGCGCTCGGCGGCGTCGGCCGGGCCGTTGTGCTCGATCGTGCCGAGCTGTTCCTCGAACCGGTGTCGGCGACGTTCCACGGCCGCGACGTGTTCGCGCCGGTGGCGGCGCACCTGCTCGCTGGCGTCGCGCTGGCCGACGTGGGCACGGCCATCGACCCGGACGGTCTGGTCCAGCTTTCTGAGCCGCGCGTCTTCATTCGCCTCGACGGTCTCGAGGCCGAGGTCGTCGACGTGGACCACTTCGGCAACCTGCAGCTCGCCGCCGAGTGGCGCGATCTCGATACCGACCTGGGTGAGCCGCTCGACGTCGACGGTCATCGAGCCGTGACCGGGCGCCACTTCGCGTCGGTGGCTCCCGGCGATCTGGTCGTCTACGCCGACTCCGACGAACGGGTGGCCGTCGCGGTCAATGGTGGCAATGCCGCGCGCCGCCTGGAGGTGACGCGGGGCGCGACCGTCCGGATCAGCGGAGGTCGAACACCGGATCGGTGAGACTGCGGCGACTCAGTCGGCGGCTGGGCACACCGTGCCGGTGACCTCACCCAGGGCGATCCGGCCGCCGTGCGCGCCCGGAGCCGTCGCCGACAGGGTCACGGTGTCGCCGTCCTCGAGGTAGGTCCGGGTCGATCCGTCGGGCAGCTCGATCGGCCGCGTCCCGCCCCACGACAGCTCCAGCAGTGACCCGAGCTGGCCCGCTTCGGGGCCCGAGATGGTGCCCGACGCGTAGAGGTCGCCGGTGCGAAGCGGTGCGCCGTTGGCCGTGAGGTGGGCGAGCATCTGGGCCGGCGACCAGTACATCGTGGAGTACGGCGGTCGCGACAGCACATGGTCGCCGAGCCGTACCTCGACCTCGATGTCCAGGCCGGCCAGGTCGTCGACCCGCAGGTACGGCAGCGGCTCGGGGTCCTGGGCCGGCAGGTTCACTCGCGCCGCGACCAGGGCGTCGAGCGGCGTGATCCACGGCGAGATCGACGTCGCGAACGACTTGCCGAGGAACGGACCGAGCGGCCGGGCCTCCCAGCCCTGGATGTCGCGGGCCGACCAGTCGTTGAGCAGCGTGACCCCGAAGACATGGTCGGCGAAGGCGCCGGTCGGTACGCGTTCGCCCAGCCGGGTCGGTACGCCGACGACGAAGCCGAGCTCCGCTTCGATGTCGAGTCGCCGGGAGGTCCCGTACGTCGGGGCGTCGGCATCGGGCGCCTTGCGCTGGCCGCTCGGGCGGGTGACGTCGGTGCCGGAGATCACGACCGAACCGGCCCGCCCGTGGTAGCCGACCGGAAGATGCCGCCAGTTGGGCAGCAGCGGCGGCTCGTCGGGCCGGAAGATCTGGCCGGTGTGCGACGCGTGGTCGATCGACGCGTAGAAGTCCACGTAGTCGGCCACCTCGAACGGCGGGTGGAGGGTCACCTCGTCGACCGGCACCAGGAACCGCTCGACCCCGGCCTGCTCCGCGGAGTCGGTGAGCAGCGCGATCAGCCAGGTCCGGGTCGAGTGCCAGGTCGCCGGGCCGGCGGCGAGCAGTCCGGTGAGAGTGGGCTGGGCCAGCGCCTCGGCGCCGGCCATCATGTCGCTGGCCGCGATCGGAGCGAGGTCGACCACCAGGTCACCGACGCGTGCTCCTACGCGGGGTTGGTCGCCCGCGACGGAGAACACCGCGTACGGCAGGTTATCGACGTCGTAGGCGCTCCCGGCGGCGCCCTCGACCCAGGTCGGCCCATGCTCCTGCCGGGTCGCGGTCTCAGTCACGTGATCTCCTCGGTGAGCTCATCGAGTTTGCGCGGTTGTTGTTGGTCCGAGCATCTCTGGACCAACGGCAAGTGCGCAAAACCGGGCACCTACAACAGGCCCCATCCCACCAGGTCGGCCACCGGCTCGTCGATGCTGCACGAGCCGAACGACCGGAACCAGCCGCGGATCCGCGTCGCCGTCTCGTCGTCGAGTTCCCGCAGCGCGGCGCCGACGGCATCCCGGTCGCGGTCGTTGAGCAGTGTCGTTGCCGCATCGCGGTCGCCACCGTCGAGCAACGTCCCGGTCGCCAGGATGACGTTGCCGAAGCCGTGCTGTTCGAACCCGGTGTCGTACTCGGTGTGGCGTACGCCGTGATGGAGTCCGGCGGTGCACTTGAACGCCGTCTCCCGGTCGAGCGCGGCATTGATCACGGTGGCGAGCTCGGCGGGATCCGGATGTGCCTCCGGCGACTCGCCGCCGGTGCGGAACTTCAGCCGATGGCCGGCCTCGGCGACCGCATCGGCGGCCCGCAGCCAGCCGGCCGACGGCTCGGAGTCGATCAGCCGGGGGAGCTCGACGTACGCGTCGACGCCGTCGGGCAGGGCCAGGTCGAGCACCGTGACGACGCGGGCGGCGTTGTGCGCCAGGTCGTCCTCGTCGCGCAGGGCCGTCTCGATCGCCCGGAGGTCGAGATGTGGATCCCGGTCGGCCCAGGTCAGCGCGGGCTCGATCGCGCCGGCGCCGCCGGCCACGACGAGTGCGAGCGGCAGCGGCTGCGCCGGCGGTTGCGCCTCGAGGAGCCGGCTCAGATCGGGGAGCACCCGGTCGCTGCTCACGAACGGCCCGACCACGACCCCGTGTGGGCTCGTCACCTGGCGGGCATGGGCCGGCACCGCGTCGGCCAGCGCCGCATTGCCCGGCGGGAAGATCGCCGCGTCGTCGACCAGGTCGCCTACCAGTGCGCGAGCCGCCGGGTCGGTTGACACACGGCCGACCGTACCGGATCGTGGCAGTGAACGAACACATACGGTCGATAATCGGACATCTGTCATCCACGGCTTAGAGGGCACGGCACCATGGCGCACTACCTACGCATCGGCGAGATCCCACCCAAGCGGCACACCCAATGGCGAATCGAGTCCGGCCCGAGGGCGGGACAGCTGCACCACGAGGAGGTGATGGGGGAGGAGGGCTTCTCGTCCGACGCGTCGCTGCTCTACCACCTCGGCGTGCCGTCGGCGATCGTCGACTCGGAGGTATGGGAGCTGCCCGATCTGCAGACGACTGCCAACCATCCCCTGACGCCGCGCCATCTCAAGCTGCACGACCTGTTCAAGGACGGCGAGGAGACCGACATCGATCCGGTCACCGGCCGGCGACTCGTGCTCGGCAACGGTGACGTCCGGATCTCGTACGTCGTCGCGGCGAAGGCCTCGCCCTACTACCGCAACGGCGTCGGCGACGAGTGCGTCTTCATCGAGGCCGGTGACGGGTTGGTCGAGACGGTGTTCGGCGTCGTCCCGTTCCGCACCGGCGACTACGTCGTGATCCCGCGGGCGACGACCCACCGGTGGGTCCCGGACGGTCGGGTGCAGGCGTACGCGGTCGAGGCCAACTCCCACATCCAGCCGCCGAAGCGGTACCTGTCGCGCTATGGCCAGTTCCTCGAGCACTCGCCCTACTGCGAACGCGATCTGCACCCGCCGACCGAGCCGTTCCTCGTCGAGGGCGAGAACGTCGAGGTGCTCATCAAGCATCGCGGCAACGGGCCGAGCGGGCTGGTCGGCACGGCGATGACGTACGCCACGCATCCGTTCGACGTCGTGGGCTGGGACGGCTGCCTGTATCCGTACACCTTCAACGTCTCGGACTTCGAGCCGATCACGGGCCGGGTGCATCAGCCGCCGCCGGTGCATCAGGTGTTCGAGGGCTACAACTTCGTGATCTGCAACTTCTGCCCCCGCAAGGTCGACTACCACCCGCTCGCGATCCCGGTGCCCTACTACCACTCCAACGTCGACTCCGACGAGGTCATGTTCTACGTCGACGGCGACTACGAGGCTCGTAAGGGATCGGGGATCAACAAGGGGTCGATCTCGCTGCATCCGGGTGGGTACGCGCACGGGCCGCAGCCGAGCGCGATCGAGGGTTCGCTGGGAGAGGAGTACTTCGACGAGCTGGCCGTCATGGTCGACACGTTCCGGCCGCTGGAGCTCGGTGAGGGCGGCACCGCGGTCGACGACGGGGTCTACGCCTGGACCTGGGCCGGCCGCGGGCCCGAGGGACACCC
>JALDXR010000615.1:0-2660 GCA_032154865.1 Nocardioidaceae bacterium | reverse complement strand
TCGACGGACTGACCAAGCCGCACAACCCCGGGCTGGAGTACGACACCTTCGCCTACTGGAACCAGCGCCGGCTGGACGCCAACGACGCGGCGTTGGCCGCGATCGGTCGTCCCATCACACGACCGGTCAACCAGTGGAACTCCGAGGCCAACGACGATCCTGCCGACGGACCGACCGGTCCGGCGCATGCCGAGGGATGGGACGACTGGGGCCCGT
Source organism: Nocardioidaceae bacterium (assembly GCA_032154865.1). Lineage (GTDB taxonomy): Bacteria > Actinomycetota > Actinomycetes > Propionibacteriales > Nocardioidaceae > DATFRX01. The sequence goes on along the minus strand of JALDXR010000615.1, from coordinate 2,444 downwards.
TCTACAGCCAGACCTACGGTGCGTTCTTCGGCGTTGACGGCTCCACTGCCGAGATGTGCAGCAACACGGCCTGCGGTGGCAGGCTCGGCTCGAAGCGCGAGCAGTACATCACGTTCTACTCCTCGGCCGACTTCTGGATCGACAACAGAGGCGCCCTCCTGGCGGATCAGCTGAAGATCTTCCGCCGCGGGGTGAACGGAGCGCCCCGGCCGAACTGCTGCGACGACAAGCTCCTCGCCGATCGAGGGTTCACCGAGGACCAGCACAACTGGATGGTCGAATATCCCGAAGCGTTTCTCATCCCGTTCGTCGGAGGGCCGGCCGGCGAGCCATCGCCCAACCGCGGCGTGCAGCGCAGTGACGCCGAGGCCAACCGGATGGCGCAGTGGCTCCTGGACAACGGGATCGAGGTAGAGCGGACCACTGCGGACCTGACCTGGGGCGGCGAGACCTACCCGGTGGGGACATATGTCGTCCCGATGGACCAGCCGTTCCGCGGCCTGGCGTACACCGGACTGGCCGCCGGGCAGGACATCTCGGATCGGATCACCCAGCTCTACGCGCCGCCGGGTGCCTGGAGCCATGGATCACTGTGGGGAGCCGAGGTCGTCGAGGTCCCGGCTGACGACCCGTCGTTCAACCCGGCTACGGAGTCGATCACGCGAGTCAACAACCTCAAGGGCGGCATCCGGACCGGCGGTTCGGCCGACTGGTACGCCCTGACGTTGCGAGGAGCGGAGGAGGCTCGGGTCGTCCTCGACCTGCTGCGCAGCGGCACCGACGGAGAGGTCGCGGAGGAGTCCTTCGAGACCGCGTCCGGCGGAGAGATGCCGGCCGGCGCGCTGGTCTTCCCAGCCTCCACAGCGACCGCGCTGGATGCGGCCGGCAAGTCCGCCGGCGTCTTCTTCGAGCGCGGCGTGGGGCCACGGCCGACCGCGACCCAGCTCGACGAGGCCCCGAAGGTGGCCATCCTGGTCAACACGGCGAGCCCGACGGAGTCCGAGCAGTCCTGGTCACTGCGGGATCTCTTCGGACCAGGCGTGGGCTTGGTGTCGACGGTCAGTGGTGCGAACTCGCTCCAGAACGCCGCGAGCGATCCGCTGGAAAGCTTCGACGTCATCTTCAACACGGGAGTGAACTACCCGGCGAGCACTGCCGCCACGGCGCAATCCCGATTGCAGGCGTTCTTCGACCGTGGTGGCGGCTACATCGCCACCAGCCAGTCGTCGAACAACTTCGCGTTCCTCAACAACGCCCAGCCGGCACTGCTTCAGGACCCGCCACTGATCCTCAGCAGCGACGGAGCCGGCGGCGGCATCGCCCGCTGGCACAACGAGGGCCGGGACGGTCCGCTGACCGGAGGCTATCCGGCCAACGACAACCTGTACCTCCCGTCGGACATCACCTGGTTCTCGGATCTCCCCGCCGACGCGACGGTCGACGGCCGGTACGTCTCGTCGACGGACGACATGTTCGTCGCCGGGCTCTGGCGGGACCGGAACTCGAACGCGGCCAACGCACCGGTGATCGCGCACGGCACCACGACGCTGGACAGCAGGTATCTCGCCTTCGCGGCGAACCCCTTCTCCCGCGGCGATGCCGAGCGTGAGTGGCCGTTGATCGCCCAAGCGGCACTGTGGTCGAACCTCACCGACGAGTGATACCCGGCTGAGGCCGGCGCCCTCCTACACCGCGGTTATCTCCCGGCGCGGCGTGGGAAGGGCGCCGGTGCCGCGGGCGTTGGCACCGTCGAGAGGAGATCCGATGACATCTCTCGACGATCAGCTGGTGGGCCTGTTGCGTGACCAGAGAATCGGTCGGCTCGCGACGATCAGACGCAACGGGCGGCCGCAGTTGTCCAACGTCATCTACGCCTGGGACGACACCGCGCAGACGATCCGGGTGTCGGTGACCGACGGCCGGGCGAAGACGCACAACCTGCGGCGCGACCCACGGGCCAGCTTCCACGTCGAAGCCAAGGGCGGCTGGTCATACGCCGTGGCCGAAGGCACCGCGGAGCTCAGTCCGGTCGCGGCCGATCCGGCCGACGCGACGGTCGACCAGCTGGTCGAGATCTACCGGTCGATCTCGGGCGAGCATCCAGACTGGGACGACTTTCGCGCCGCCATGGTGCGGGATCGACGGCTGGCGCTACAGCTGCCGGTCGATCGGGTCTACGGCCTCGTCCGCTGACGGCAAGGCGGCATCGGCAACCCAACCCGCGGTGGCGAAGGCCTCGCGCACCCGAACCCGCGCCGCCGAGTCGGCCAAGGCTCGGGCCGCTGCCTCGGCATCCTCCCAGGGCGCCATGGCCGCGAGCACCGGATCGCCGGCCAGCCGCGCGAAGAGCTCACGCTGCGTCCTGAGCCGCAGTGGTACGCGATCCGGCCCAAGCACACCCCATCGCGCGATATAGAGGTCGTACGTCGGAGTCGGCCGACCGG
>JALDXR010000614.1:0-2660 GCA_032154865.1 Nocardioidaceae bacterium | reverse complement strand
ACGCCGGCTCGAGCTCCGGTCCGCCGCGACTGCATTGGGCTGCCATGCGGTCAACTGTCTCGGCTACGCCGACTCCGGGTTGAACGGCCGCACACCCGACCGGGCCTTCTCCCGTGCCGACGTCGACGTCGCAGCCGAGCGGCTGGCCGACATCCTGCGTCACGAACGCGCCGACGCCTTGACCGTGTACGACCCGGCCGGCGGCTACGGCCATCCCGACCACGTCCAAGTGCACGCGGTCGGCCACCGAGCGGCCAGGCTGGCCGGCACACCGGTCGTCCTCGAAGCGACCGTCGACCGGCGCGCGTTACTCAGGGTCGCGAATCTGCTGCGGCTCGTCCCGGGGTTGCCGCCGCAGTTTCGGCCAGCGCGGCTACAGGAGTCGTTCTCGCCGCCCGCGCGCCTTACCCATCGGGTCGACGTACGCGATCACCTCGCCGCCAAGCGGGCAGCGATGACCGCCCACGCATCCCAGCGCACCGGCGGGAAGACTCCACGATCGCTCGCGGTCTACCTGCGGCTGCCGCCATCGCTGTTCCGGCTCGTCTTCGGCCACGAGTGGTACGTCGAGGCCGGCCGACAGCCCGGACGGCCACTCCTCGACGACGTACTCACGACCGTGCGTGGTGAGCGATCATGAGACCGGCCGGGCTCCCGTCGGGCCGCACGATCTGGCGTGCGATCGCCTCGGTGCTGTCGGTCGCCGCCGCATTCGGCCTGCTGGCCGTCGTGTTCCCGGCCGCGACCGGCGCGAGCTGGCCCGTCGTGTTCAACCGGCTGCTGACCTTGTCGGGTTGGCAGGTCGTCGTGCTGTCGGTCGTCTGGTTCTCGGGCCTCTATGCGCACACGTACGTCATCACAGGTGCGCTGCCGCGACTGACGCACCGCCAGGCGTTGGTGCTCAACTTCAGCGGCAGCGCCGTGTCCAATCTCGTGCCGTTCGGCGGGGCACTAGGGATGGGCCTGAACTACACGATGTTGCGCTCGTGGGGATTCAGTCGGACCAACTTCGCCGTGCTCACCGTGCTCACCAACGCCTGCACCGTCGCGGTCAAGCTGCTTCTTCCGATCCTTGCGCTAGGCGCCCTTGTGCTCACCGGCGATCTCATGAGCACCCGGCTCCTCGTCGCCGCGATCGTCGGCGTCACGCTCGCGATCGTCGTCGTCCTCATCGTCGGCATGGCAGCGGTCAGCAGCCGGTTCCGCAACGGACTGCGTCGGCCGGTCGCGACCCTTGGCCGTGGCCTCGGCCGTCGAGCCGTCGCGGCCGTGCGCGACGCGAGCGTGGCCGTCGGGGCCGGGATCCGAACGGCGATCCGCAGCGGCTGGCGCCGCATGACACTGGGCGCCATCACGTACGCCATCCTCCAGGCGCTTCTTCTGGAGCTCTGCTTCGTCTCCCTCGGCAGCCCGATGAACCCGGCGGTCGTGTTCGCCGGCTACGCCATGGGTCGGGCGCTGAGTGTCCTACCGATCACGCCGGGCGGGGTCGGCGTCGCGGAGACCGGCAGCGCCGCCGTCCTCATCGCGCTCGGCGCCGATCCGACGGTGACCGCCGCCGCCGTACTCCTCAACAGCGCGTTCACCTTCCTCCTCGAGATCCCCGTCGGAGCCGCCGGAACCGTTGCCTGGTGGCTGGGCCGCGAACGCGGCGTCGCCTACGGATCGTGAGAGATTCGGGTCGCGATGACTGCAGCGACGACTGCCGAAGGCCCTCAAGATCCGTCGGGGTACGCGTCAGACCTGAGGCTCAGGCGGTTCAGTACGCAGGGCGCCATAGCACCAGCCGCTGACGTCGGTCAGCCGTACTCGCCACAGCGTCGCTGGGTAGTCGCCGAGCCCGGTCACGATGTGGGCGTTCTGAAGGTGCACGTACTGCGACTTGGTCCGGTGTTCCTTGGCGTGCTCGGCGGTCCACCGTCCGGCGGGCGCCTTCCACGCGAGCTGCGCCTCCACCACCAGCTCGTCGGCTCGCTCGCCAACGAATGTCGAGCCACCCAGCTGCTTGTCAACCAGTTTCATCCAACGCCGGGCGGGCAGGAGCTCGCCTGAGATGACGGCGCCGTTCACAATCAGTGTCAACGTGATCGTGTCGGCATCCATGGCCCGCACATCGTCGACGATGTCGACGAGCGATCCGAGAATCGGATCCGGTCCAGTCGCGGTGGGGTCAGGGGCCGGGACGTCGCTCGTCTGCGGGGCAGTCATCGGACGTCGTCCCCGACCTCGTGCCGGTGGCTGGCGGCGACCGGAACCCGGCCGCCACAGATGGCGCACCGGCCACGCCTATCGTGCGACCGCGCCCACCGCCCGCTCGTTCTCGATCGTGGACACCACGAAGGGTGAGGTACGGCGACGAAGCCGTCGCGGACGACGGCGGTGGCGCCGCAGTGTGGACACGAATAGTCAACTTTGAGTTTCATCGCAACGTTCGATGTGTCGGCGCTCCGAGCACTGCCGACCGCGGCGGTTGCCACGGTCTCGGCCGGGTTCGCGCTGGCCATCGGTGTTCTCCCTTGCATCTCAATCCAGGTGCCCAGCGCAGGCGCCTCTATGCAGTGCGCCGGTGTGGCAACGATGACGGCCCGAAGACTGTTACTCGTGAGTCATCGCCTCAAACCCGCCGAACTCCGCCATATCGATCGGCTCGCTGCATGGCC
>JALDXR010000613.1:0-2661 GCA_032154865.1 Nocardioidaceae bacterium | reverse complement strand
CCGCTGGGATCTGGCTCGCCGCTGGGATCGGGCTCCTGGCTCGGACGGGCGACCCGCTCGCCGCACACGTCGGGGAAGCCGGACTCCCCGTTGAGCGGCGCGATGGCGAATCGGACGTTGAGATCATCCTGGTACTCCGCGGGATCGCCCCGTGCACCTGTCTCCCCGTTGACGACGCGATCGGACCAGGTGTCGGCAGCGACGACCCAGCTGTTGGGCCGCTCCTCCTGGGCAACGTACTGCTCGAGGTCGAGACACCCGCGCGAGTGGACGTTGTCGAGCGGCGGGACCGTGCCCTCGAGGAACGGCAGCGTGATCGTCCGGCCGCAGCTGCCGGTCGCGGACATGCCGGTCCAGCGACAGACCTGGGCATTCACGATGCCACTCGGTTGGTTGAAGCCGGTCTGGCCGACGGGAGCCTGGTCGTTCCAGTCCCACGGGTTGTTGAGGGCGAGGTCCATGAACTCGTGCCACAGGTACAGCGGACCGTCGGCACTGAAGAGGCCGCCCTCGAACTCGTTCGACATCGGCTCCTGGTTGTTGTTGCCCATCCACACGCCGGTGGTGAGGCTGCCCGGGACATAGCCGAAGCCGGAGACGTCGCGGAAGTCGTTGGTCGTCCCGGTCTTGAAGCCGGCCGGACGTCGCTGCCCGTCGGGAGTGTTGAGCTGGGCCCTGGTGCCCCACAGAACGTTGCGCTCGGGGTCGGTGTTGCCCTCGAGGATGTAGTGGGTGAGGTAGGCCTCAGCCGGCGTCATCGGGTTCGTGACCTCAGGCCCGTTGTCCTCGCGCGTGTAGATCACGCGGTTGTTGCGGTCCCGCATCTCGATGATCGTCGTGTTCTGATGGAGCTCGCCCTGGTTCGCGAAGGTGGTGTAGGCCTGGGTCATGTTGGTGAGGTTGACCGGGATGGATCCCAGCGCCAGCGAGAGCCCCGGATCGAGACCCATGATGTACTCCGCGCTGGCGATGCCGAGTGACTCCGCGAAGTTCGCGGTCTCCTGCGACCCGGCGACGTACTGCATCTGGACCGATGGGATGTTCATGCTGTAGCGCAGCGCATCGACGGCCAGGACCGGTCCGTGCTCCTTGATGTCGGCGTTCGTCGGCCGGTAGCTGGTCTCGGCGGTGAGCCCGAACTCGGTCATGCCGTCCACGAACATCGTCCCGACCGTCGCCTCGCGCGAGGTGAAGGCCGAGGCGTAGGTGATCGGCTTGAAGGCCGATCCGGGCTGTCGCGTCCCGAGGCCGGCCACGTCGAACTGGCCCTGGACCCTCGGATCCTCGCGGTTGTAGTAGTCGACGCTCCCCACGTAGGCCACGATCTCGCCGGTCGTCGAGTCTATGGCCACCAGGGCCCCGTTGTTCACGTTGAAGTCCGCGCACCGGTCGCGTGGGCAGGCGGGAGTCTGCGGCTGGTTCAAGGAGGTGACGTGCTCCGCGACGAGGCGCTTGGCCTCCTGCTGCAGCTCGTAGTCGAGGGTCGTCGTGATGCGGTAACCGCCAGTGCGGACGGCCGCCTGCGGGTCGGGAACGCCCAGCGACTCCAGGATGCGTGCCGCCTCGTCACGGACGCGGAAGCCGAACTGAGGCTCGCGGAGCACGCTCGTCAGACGCTTCGGGTTCATCTCCAGCCAGGTCGTCTCGCGCGCCGTGCGCGCCTCGGCGGCCGTGATGTAGCCCTCCTCGACCATGGCGCCGATGACGAGGTTGCGCTCGCTGAGTGCAGCCGCCGCCGCCGCCTCGCTGCCCGGCTCGCCGGCGTCGTTCTGGTATGGATCGAGGAACGAGGGGGCCTGCGGGAGCGCGGCGAGGAAGGCAGCCTGCGCGACCGTCATCTCCGCGAGATCCTGGATGCCGAAGTAGTTGGCAGCCGCGGCCCGGATCCCGTAGGACCCGTTGCCGTAGTAGATGAGGTTCAGGTAGGTCTCGAGAATCTTCTCCTTGCCCGCGCGGCCGGGGTAGGCAGCGGTGACCTGCATGGCCAGGATGTTCTCGCGGATCTTCTCGTCGATCTCGGTCGACGTCTTCGGAGCCGGGGGCTCGCAGACGTCGGTGTCGTCCTCCGGGTCGCCGTCGGTGCCCTCCGCGGGCGCGTCCGGGTCCGCCGGATCGACGGCCTGGGGGGTCGCGTCCGGGTCGATCGGGGCAGCGGTGCCCTCTTCCTGGAGGACCCGCGCGTAGTCGATGACCTGCTGTGTGATCGTCGAGGCGCCCTGGACGATCTCCCCGGCCTCCAGGTTGGCGAGCGCCGCGCGGACGAGACCCTGGAAGTCGACGCCGTTGTTGTCCCAGAAGGTTCGGTCCTCGCTGGCGATCGTGGCCTCCCAGATCAACGGCGGGAGCTCCGCGAACTCGACGGCCTCGCGGTTCTGGCACTCGAAGCGGGCCAGCAGCAGCTCGCCGGTGCGGTCGTAGACGTAGGTCGACTCGGCGGGCTCGATGCCGGCAAGGACGTTCGGATCCGGCAGATCGGACGAGAAGTAGGCGTAGGCCGCGAACATGCCGCCGCCGGCCCCCATCGCGGAGCCCGCGAACGTGAGGCCGAAGACTGCCAGGACCACCAGGAGGAAGGTGGCAAGGCCGCGGCGCTGAGAGCCACGGCGCGTCGTCCGGCGCGTCATCATTAGATGGCGCCGGCGTCGCTGGAGGGCCGGATGC
>JALDXR010000612.1:0-2666 GCA_032154865.1 Nocardioidaceae bacterium | reverse complement strand
GCCGTACATCGACCGCGAGGCCCGATCGGGTAACGCGATCGCGATCGACTTCCCCCGTGGGCTCACGAGCGGGCGCGATCTGCAGCGGCATCGGTTCGACTTCTCGTTCTCCGGGCTCAAGACCGCGGTCGCCCGCTGGGTGGAGGCGAGGCAGCGGTCCGGTGAGCCGGTGCCGGTCGCCGACGTCGCCGCGTCGTTCCAGGAGGCGGTCTGCGACGTCCTGACCGCCAAGGCGATCGACGCCTGTCGTCGACGCGGCGTCGACGACCTGTTGATCGGCGGTGGCGTGGCGGCCAACTCGCGGCTCCGGTCGATGGCCGAGGAGCGGGCCACCGACGCCGGGGTCCGGGTCCGGGTGCCGCGGCCGTCCTTGTGCACCGACAACGGCGCGATGGTCGCCGCCCTCGGCGCCGAGCTGGTCGGCCGCGACCGACCGCCCTCGGCGCTAGACCTGCCGGCCGACTCGTCGATGCCGGTCGAGCTGGTCGTGGCCTAGCTGCAGCGATCAGCGGACGTCGGCGAGCAGGTAGGGACTACTTCCGGTCATGCCGGTGCCTTTGACCAGCGGCTCGGCCGTGCGGCATTCGCCGGTCAAGACCTCGCATCGGACCAGCGCCGTGCCACCGTCCTGCTCGGCGAGGATCAGCAGGTGCTCGTCGTCCTCAAAGACCGCGTCGGCGAAGGTCGTCGGGTGCTTGACGGGGGCGGCCGGGTCGTAGTGTCGCACCAGTTCTCCCGTCGCCGCGTCAATGATCGCGACCGCGACCGGGCCGTAGCCCTCCGTGTTGGACGGGATGGCCCAGACGTAAGCGCCGTCCGGTGTGAAGCCTTTGACCAGGTAGTCGCAGGTCCGCCAGAGCTCGGCGCCTGTGGTTCGTTCCACCACGGCGCTGCAGGATCCGGCGTCGGTGATCTTGATGAGGCCGGCGACGATACTTCCGTCCGGCGAGATCGCCGTCGCATCGAAGCTGCCTGGCATCGGCTCCGGTTCCGAATCGCCGGTGCTCCACGACTGCAGCGACATCGAACGGCCGGTGTGGCGGTCGCCGGGAGTGAAGTAGACGGTCCCGTCGGAGACCGCGTGGATCGTCACCTCGTATGCGTCGGCGGCGGCGGGCAGCACGACTGACGACTGCTCGCCGGTGTCGTCGTCTACCAGTACCAGGGTCGCCGGACCGTCGGCGTTGCCGAACTCGTCGGTGTCCCCGGTGATATAGGCCACCCAACGGCCGTCGGTCGATGCGACCGGCCCGTTCAGTACCGATCCCAGAGCCTCGACGTCGCCGTCCGGGGAGTAGCGGTTCACCGGCCAGCCATCGGAGCCGGCGCCGGACGCGACATAGACACCGTCGTCGACCGGCGCGATCGCCACGATCGGCGCCTGGCCGGGAACGTCGATCTCGAACGCCTCGCCGACGATGGTCCGCCCGGCCAGATAGGGGACCGCCGGTTCGTCGCCTGCCGACAGCGTCTGCAGGTCGAGCTCGACGCGGGCCGGCCCGGTCGGCCGCTCGACGGGATCCTGACCATGCGACACGACGTCACCGAATTTGAGACCCAGCGGCAGGGCAACCGCGACGAGTGCGGCCACCGCGACCCCACTGGCGATCCGTCGCCGGCGCCGGATGCTGTGGGCCCGGCGGATCGTACTCCTCCCAAGGTTCGGGACGTGGGGAACTCGATCCGCCTGGGCGGACAGGGAGTGTCGCAGCTCATCGTCGAACAGGTCGTTCATGCCGCACCTCCCGTCGCCGACTGACCTCGCTCGGCCAGGCGGGTCCGCAACGTGCCGATGGCGCGGCTGGTCTGGCTCTTGACCGTGCCGATCGAGCAGCCGAGTACGCGGGCGGTCTCGGCCTCGGACATGTCTTCGTAGTAGCGGAGCACAACGGTGGCCCGCTGCTTCGGCGGCAGCGTCTGGACCAGCTCCCACATCGCGTCGCGCTGCTCGAACCCGGTCGGGTCGTCCGGGGTCGGCGACTCGGGCAGGGTCTCGGTGCTGCGTTCGTTGCGGCGCCAGGCGCGGCGCCACCAGCTGGTGTGTTCGTTGACCATGATCTTCCGCACGTAGGCTTCGACGGCCTGTGGATCGCGTAGCCGATCCCACGCCAGGTAGGCCTTGGCCAGCGAGATCTGCACCAGGTCCTCCGCGCTGTGCAGCTCACTGGTGAGCAAGTACGCAGTACGCAACAGCGCCTGCTGCCGGGCCGCGACGAACTCGCTGAATCGAGCCTCCGCGTCCGGGTTCATCCGCCGTCCTCCGTCACGCCCTCTTGATGCATCGAACCCCTGTCATGGTTGCATCGCCAGGTCACTTTTGCGCCCTAGATGTCGGTGTACGAGGGTCGTGACCGACCGGGAGGGCGCAAAACCGTCACGGCGGGCCATCGCTACTCTCGACGGGTGCTGACGGCACTGCTGCTGCTCGCGGTCGGGGCCGGCCTACTCGTCGCCGGCAGTGAGGCGTTCGCCGAGCACATCGTCCCGGCGTCTCGGACGATCGGCCTCAGTGCCTTCGGTCTGGCCGCCCTGGTCGCCGGCGCCGAGCCGGAGGAGGCGTGGACCGCCAGTGTCGCTGCGTGGCGGGACCGGCCCGACCTGGCGATCGGCGACGCCCTCGGCGCCAACCTGGTGATCGCCACGGTCACCCTCGGCCTGCTCGCCGT
>JALDXR010000611.1:0-2669 GCA_032154865.1 Nocardioidaceae bacterium | reverse complement strand
CAGCCGACCGACAGCAATGTCGACAAGATGCGCGAGGCCACGATCGACTCAGGTGTCGATGTCGGTGACCCGATCGTCACGACCTCTGGCGACGAGGCGATCCGGATCCAGACCGAGCCGCTCAGCAACGCCGACTCGGCCCAGGTCAGGCAGTCGCTCCTCAGCGCGGGCGCCAGCGAGGTCAGTCTGAGCTCGATCGGACCGCAGTGGGGCCAGGAGGTGGCCGACAGCGCTATCCGAGGCCTTGTGGTCTTCCTGGGCCTGGTGATCTTGTTCATCTGGGCCTATTTCCGAGAATGGAAGATGTCGGTCGCGGCGATCGTCGCGTTGCTGCACGACGTCCTCATCACCATCGGGGTCTACGCCTGGTCCGGTTTCGAGGTGACACCGGCGACCGTGACCGGGTTCCTGACGATCCTCGGCTTCTCCCTGTACGACACCGTGGTCGTCTTCGACAAGGTGCGGGAGAACACCCGCAAGTTCGAGCTCGATCTGGGTCACACCTACGCGGAGCAGGCCAACCTGGCCGTCAACCAGACGCTGGTCCGATCGATCAACACGTCGATCACGGCACTGCTGCCGGTCGGCGCAATCCTCGCCGTGTCCATCATTGTGCTCGGCTCGGGTCCGCTGAAGGACCTCTCACTCGCCTTGTTCGTCGGCATGGCGGCCGGTGCGTTCTCTTCGATCTTCATCGCGACTCCGCTCGCGGTGCAGCTGAAGGAGCTCGACCCGGTGGTCAAGCAGCACACCAAGCGGGTGCTGGCGAGGCGGGCTCGCGCAGCCGCAAAGTCCACGCCGGAGGTCGACGAGGAGTCGGCCGAGCCGGCCGCCATCGCGCCGAGCCAGCCGGCGCGCAAGGTCGCCGTGTCGGGATCGTCGAAGCGAGCCCAGCCGCAACGGTCCAGCCGATCCCAGCGGTCCAGCCGGCCGCAGCAGCGGTCCAGTCGATCGCAACGGAAGCGTCGCTGACTCGATGACCGCGCCGCTGGACGCGCTGCTGACCGGACTGATCCGCGACATCCCCGACTACCCGCAGCCCGGCGTGGTCTTCAAGGACATCACGCCGCTGCTGGGCGACCGGACCGCCTTCGCGGCGTGCGTCGATGCTCTCGCGGCCGCGGGACGCGACGTCGTCGACGGCCCGATCGACAAGGTGGTCGGCATCGAGGCGCGGGGGTTCATCCTCGCGGCGCCGGTCGCGTTGGCGCTCGGCACCGGGTTCGTCCCCGTACGCAAGGCCGGCAAGCTGCCCCATGACACTCACGCCGTGTCGTACGAGCTGGAGTACGGCGACGCCACGCTCGAGGTGCATCGCGACGCGTTCCTGTCCGGCGATCGGGTGCTGATCGTCGACGACGTGCTCGCGACCGGCGGGACCGTCGAGGCGACCTGCGAGCTGGTCGATCGCTGCGGCGCCGAAGTGGCCGGTGTCGCCGTCCTCATGGCGTTGTCGTTCCTGCCCGGGCGGGAGCGGCTGGCGCACCTACCGATGGCGGTTCTGCACACGGTGTGACGCCTGGGCGAACCGGACATGTCGCTCGGCCCTTAGACTGGACGGCAGAGGGCCGTTACCAGGTCGAAGCCAGGTCAGGAGGGTGAGTGGCCGACGAGCAGATCACCCAGGAGCGCACCGAGCAGTCGGAGCCCGCGTCGCCGTCGGCGCCGCTGCGGGTGCGTAGTCGACTCGCGCGCCTAGGTCGGTCATCTTCCGGCAATCCGGTCCTCGATCCGCTGTTCAGCATCGTCCGGAGCACTCATCCCAAGGCCGATCTCGCCAGTGTCGAGCAGGCGTACAACATCGCCGAGCGTCTCCACTCGCACCAGCGCCGGCTCAGCGGCGACCCCTACATCACCCACCCACTCGCGGTCGCGACGATCCTGGCCGAGCTCGGCATGACGCCACCGACCCTGTGCGCCGCGCTGCTGCACGACACGGTCGAAGACACGCCGTACACGATGCGGGAGCTGACCGACGAGTTCGGCGACGAGGTCGCCCACCTCGTCGACGGCGTCACCAAGCTGGACAAGGTGAAGTACGGCGACTCGGCCCAGGCCGAGACGATCCGCAAGATGATCGTCGCGATGAGCCGCGACATCCGGGTGCTCGTCATCAAGCTCGCCGACCGGCTGCACAACATGCGCACTCTGCGCTACCTCAAGCAGGAGAAGCAGGAGAAGAAGGCCCGCGAGGTCCTCGAGATCTACGCGCCGCTGGCCCACCGCCTGGGCATGAACACGATCAAGTGGGAGCTGGAGGACCTCGCCTTCGCGACCCTGCATCCCAAGGTCTACGACGAGATCGTCCGGCTGGTCGCCGAGCGGGCGCCGTCGCGCGAAGAGTTCCTCGACGAGGTGATCGAGGCGGTCCAGTCCGACCTTCGTACCTCGAAGATCAAAGCCACCGTCACGGGCCGGCCGAAGCACTACTACTCGATCTACCAGAAGATGATCGTCCGGGGTCGCGACTTCACCGACATCCACGACCTGGTCGGGATCCGGATCCTGGTCGACACGGTCCGCGACTGCTATGCGGTCCTCGGCGTCCTGCACGCCCGGTGGAATCCGGTGCCGGGGCGGTTCAAGGACTACGTCGCGATGCCGAAGTTCAACATGTACCAGTCGCTGCACACGACGGTGATCGGGCCGCAGGGCAAGCCGGTCGAGAT
>JALDXR010000610.1:0-2676 GCA_032154865.1 Nocardioidaceae bacterium | reverse complement strand
GGATCAGGTTGAGCAAGGTGGTTTTACCTGCCCCCGTCGAGCCGATGATGGCGGTGGTCTGGCCCGGTCCTGCGGTGAAGGTGACGTCACTCAAGACGGGATGGGCGGCGCCCGGGTAGGAGAAGCCAACGCCGGCAAAAGCCAGCTCGCTTCGGCCGGGCAGATCGACGACGCCGGACTCGGGTGGGATCACCGAAGAGTCGGTGTCGAGCACCTCGCCGACCCGGTCGGCGCTGACCGATGCACGGGGCACCAGGATCAGCATGAAGGTGGACATCATGACCGCCATCAGGATCTGGATCAGATAGGCGAGGAAGGCGGTCAGGGCGCCGATCTCCATGGCTCCGGCCTCGACACGCTGTGCGCCGAACCAGAGGACGGCGACGCTCGAGAAGTTGAGCACCAGCATCACCACCGGGAAGATGGCCGCCATCCAGCGGCCGACCGTGATCGACACGTCGGTCAGGTCCATGTTGGCCCGGGCGAATCGCTCGCTCTCGAATCGCTCACGGACGAAGGCGCGGAGGACACGGATGCCAGTGGTCTGCTCACGCAGCACGCGGTTGACGTCGTCGATGCGGGCCTGCATCTGCCGGTAGCCGGGGATCATGCGGGAGATGATGAAGCCGACGATCACGCCGAGGACAGGCACCGCAACCGCTACCAGCCAGGAGAGCCCGACATCCTCCCTGATAGCCATGACGACACCACCCACCATCATGATCGGGGCGGCGATGAGCATCGTGAACGTCATCAGCACCAGCATCTGGATCTGCTGGACGTCGTTGGTGTTGCGGGTGATCAACGACGGAGCGCCGAAGCGGCCCATCTCCTGAGTCGAGAAGGAGCCGACCCGGCTGAAGATCGCTGATCGCAGGTCGCGGCCGAACGCCATCGCCGTTCGTGCCCCGAAATAGACGGCGATGATGGTGCAGGTGACTTGGAGCAGCGTGATGCCAAGCATGAGCGCGCCGACCCGGATGATGTAGTCGGTGTCGCCGGTGACGACTCCCTTGTCGATGATGTCGGCGTTGAGGCTGGGCAGGTAGAGGGACGCGAGTGTCCCGATTGTCTGGAGGACGACGACGATCGTCATCTCCCGCTTGTACGGGCGCAGATAGGTGCGGAGGGTCTGGAGCAGCATCAGCCGACCCTCGCTTCGTTGGGCTCGGTTATGCCATCGAGGAGCACGGCGACTGCTTCGTCGATGGTCAGTCGCTCGGTGACGGCAAGGGTCGGGTGGGAGGCGGCGAGAAGGAGAGCTCGAAATGCGGTGGCGGCCCGGGCGGGCTTCAGTCGCAGTTGGTCGCTATGCCGCTCGAATATCACGGCGAGTGACTCGTTGATGGCGGCATTGGCTTCGGCGACGAACTTCGGAGGGCCCGGGGTGTGATGCGTCGGGTCGTGGGGGAGGGCGGCAAGGACGCCGATCAGGGCGATCGTGGTCTCGAATCGCTCGGTGAGGATGCGGGCTGCCTCCGTCAGTTGGACCTCGAGCGGGGCGTCGGCGTAGATCTGGGAAAGCTCCGCCTGGACCGGGATCGGGTCGACGCTCGTCTTGACTGCCTCCCGAATCAACGCGGTCTTGTCCGGAAAGACCCTGAAGATCGTGCCTTCGGCGATGCCGGCCGCCTCCGCCATCTCCCTGGTGGTCAACGTCGCCCCGCGGGCGACGAGCAGTGGTATGACCGCCTCCAGGATTGCCCGGCGCCGGTCCTCCGGCTCCATCGGCAGCGCACGAAGTCTCTTGTTCACTCGCCGGAGTATAAGTGAGTGAGCGCTCACTCACAAATCGTTCGGGTCGTCTCCTTCCTCCCAGATGACATCGAAACGCTCCAGGCAGTCGGCACACCGGTAGGCGAGAGGAGTTCCCGGTTCGATCAGGCCGTCTTCGGGGACGAAGGAGATCAGATGGGCAGTTCCGCCACAGTCGACACAGGTGAAAGTCTCCGGGGGACCGCTCAACCGATCGTCTTGCCGGCGGAGAGAAGCTGCTCGGCGGCTTCCGTCACCCGCGCCGCCATCCCGACCTCCGCCTTCTTCATGTACGAACGCGGGTCGTATGCCTTCTTGTCCCCGACCTCGCCATCGACCTTGAGCACGCCGTCATAACTCTTCATCACGTGGTCGACGATCGGGCGGGTGTAGGCGTACTGACAGTCGGTGTCGATGTTCATCTTGATCACGCCGTAGCCGAGGGTCTCGTGGATCTCTTCGAGGCTCGACCCGCTGCCGCCGTGGAAGACGAGATAGTGCCGGGCCTCATCTCCGAAGCGCTCCGCCACCGCCGCCTGGCCATCGCGCAGGATGGTCGGGTCGAGCCGGACCGCGCCCGGCTTGTAGACGCCGTGCACGTTGCCGAACACTGCGGCCAGCAGATAGCGGCCCTTGTCGAATGTGCCCAGGACCTCGGAGACCCGAACCATGTCCTCGGGCGAGGTGTAGAGCTTGGCACGATCGACGTCCTCGTTGTCGGTGGCGTCTTCGACTCCGCCGACGATCCCGATCTCGAGCTCCAGGATGACGTCTACCTCGGCGCAGAGGTCGAGCAGCTCCCGGGCCAGAGACAGGTTGTCCTCCATGGGCAGCTCGGATGCATCGAGCATGTGGGACTGGAAAACGGGCCTATTCCCCTCACTCGTCCGACGTCTTGACTCCTCCAGCAGAGGTCGGATG
>JALDXR010000117.1:0-8796 GCA_032154865.1 Nocardioidaceae bacterium | reverse complement strand
TCGCCGGCCACCCGGATCACGATCTCGTGGGACTGGCTGTAGCTGATGGCGTTGACGACCAGGTTGCGGATGATGCGATCGATGCGACGGACGTCGGCCTCGACCAGACACGGCGGCTGGTCGACGACGACGCGGAGGCTGGTGCCGTGGCGCTCGGCGAGCGCCTGGTAGGCGGCCAGCGACTGTTCGGCGAGGCCGGCGAGGTCGACGGTCTCCAGATCGAGCCGAGCCGCCCCGGCGTCGAACCGGCTGACCTCGAGGAGATCGGTCAGCAGGGACTCGAACCGGTCGAGCTCGGCCTGCAGCAGTTCGGCCGCCCGGCCGGTCGCGGGATCGAAGTTAGTGCGCGCGTCGTGCAGCACGTCAGCGGCCATCCGCACGGTCGTCAGCGGAGTACGCAGCTCGTGGGAGACGTCGCTGACGAAGCGACGCTGCATCCGCGACAACTCCTCGAGCTGGCGGATCTGCCGCTGCAGGCTGGCCGCCATCTGGTTGAACGAGATGCCCAGCCGGGCGATGTCGTCCTGCCCGCGGACGTGCATCCGCTCCTCGAGCCGGCCGGCCGCGAGCCGCTCGGCGATCCGCCGGGCCAGCCGGACGGGTGTCACAACCTGACGGGTGACCAGCCAGGCCACCGCGGCGATCAGGGCGAGCAGAACGATCCCGGCCGACACCAGACCGCGCTGCACCCAGGAGAGCGTCTCGGCCTGGTCGTCCATCGAGAACAGGTAGAACAGCGCGTACTGGTCGCCGGAGCTCGCGATCTCGATGCGGGATCCCACGATGACGCCCGGCGAGGCCCGGTCGCTGTCCAGATAGGTCATCTCGGAGAAGGCCCAGTACAACCCGTCGGAGCGAGCGACCTGATCGAGGAGGTCGATCGGGATGCTGTCCTTGCTCACGCCGCCGGTGCGGAAGGTCTGGGCGTCAGCGGTGAACCCCCGATCGATCGGGCCGGTCAGCAGCAGCTGATAGTTGCGCGACGTCCCGCCTTGGCCCGCCAGGCTCTCGACCTGGGTGAGGAGCAGTCGCGTCAGGTCGTTGGAATCGGTGACCGGCTGCTCGTCGAGCTGCTGTTGGGCCAGCTGAACCCCGGCCCGGGCCTCCGAGATCGACTGCTCACGCTTGCTGTCGGTGAGGCCGTCGGCGACCTGGCGGGTCAGCATCCAGCCCACCAGCGTGATCACGATCGTGCTGAGGACCAGCGTGCCGATAACCACCCGGGCCTGGATCGATCGCAGCCAGCCGTACTGGAGCGCGCGCAGGACCCTGGTCAGCGCATCGACGCCGGTGCGCCACCACCGGTTCAATGCCGCCTGCGTCGTCGTCACCGAAGTCCCGCCCTCTCGGGCCGCGCCTGCGTGCCCGGGTCCAGATTAGGCCGTGAATCCGCCCCCGCGTCGTACGGCCTGACCTGCGACGACCCCGGTCGGTCTCGAATCAGCCGGCGTTCGCCTTGTATCCCACGCCGCGCACCGTGACGACGATCTCCGGGTGCTCGGGATCGTGCTCGATCTTGGAGCGCAGCCGTTGGACGTGAACGTTGACCAGTCGGGTGTCGGCCGCATGGCGATAACCCCAGACCTGCTCCAACAGCACCTCGCGGGTGAACACCTGCCAAGGCTTGCGGGCCAGGCACAGCAGCAGGTCGAACTCGAGTGGGGTGAGCGCGATGGACTTGCCGCCCCGCTTCACGCTGTGACCCGCGACGTCGATGACCAGATCGGCGATCGTGATGGTCTCCGGCGCCTCCTCACCCAGGCGGCGCAGCCGGGCCCGGATGCGTGCGACCAGCTCTTTCGGCTTGAACGGCTTGACGATGTAGTCGTCGGCGCCGGACTCCAGGCCCACGACGATGTCGACCGTGTCGTTCTTGGCCGTGAGCATGACGATCGGTACGCCCGATTCGGCGCGGATGGCCTTGCAGACGTCGACGCCGTCCATGCCGGGCAGCATCAGGTCGAGCAGGACGATGTCCGGTCGCTCGTCTCGGAATATGCCGAGCGCCTTGTCCCCTGTGCCGCACACGACGGTCTCGAAGCCCTCGTTGTTGAGCACGATCGTCAGCATCTCGGCGAGCGCGGTGTCGTCGTCGACGACGAGAACCGTCCCCTTGCTGCCGGATCGTGCCGGATTGGGATCGTTGTCCACCTGTGATCTCCCAGGAACGCGTGTCGGGGCTGCCCCGCCCCACATCCCTCACATTACGGCGTGGAGTTGCGAATGCGGGAACAGCCCGGACGCGCGTGTTCGCCGACAGACCGCGCGGACCTCAGTAGCGGTAGTGATCCGGCTTGTACGGACCGTCGACGTGGATGCCGAGGTAGGCGGCCTGGTCCTTGCTGAGCTCGGTCAACTCGACGCCGAGCGCACCCAGGTGCAACCGGGCGACCTCCTCGTCGAGGTGCTTCGGCAGCGTGTGGACGCCGAGCGGGTAGTCGTCGGCCCGGGTGAACAGCTCGATCTGGGCCAGCACCTGGTTGGTGAACGAGTTCGACATCACGAAGGACGGGTGCCCGGTGGCGTTGCCGAGGTTCATCAGGCGCCCCTCGGACAAGACGATGATGCTGTGCCCGTCCCGGAAGTCCCAGACGTCGACCTGCGGCTTGACCGTACGGCGCTGGATCCCCTCGACAGCCGCCAGACCGGCCAGGTCGATCTCGTGGTCGAAGTGCCCGATGTTGCCGATGATGGCCTGGTGCTTCATCCGGGCCATGTGGTCGACCGTCACCACGCCCTTGCAGCCGGTCGCGGTGATGACGATGTCGGCCTGGTCGATGACGCTGTCCAGCTTGGCGACCTGGTAGCCGTCCATCGCGGCCTGCAGCGCGCAGATCGGGTCGATCTCGGTGACGATCACCCGGGCGCCCTGGCCGCGCAGCGACTCGGCGCAGCCCTTGCCGACGTCGCCGTAGCCGCATACGACGGCGACCTTGCCGCCGATCAGGACGTCGGTGGCCCGGTTGAGGCCGTCGATCAGTGAGTGCCGGCAGCCGTACTTGTTGTCGAACTTCGACTTGGTGACCGAGTCGTTGACGTTGATCGCAGGGAACAGCAGCTTTCCGTCGCGCATCATCTCGTAGAGGCGGTGTACGCCGGTCGTCGTCTCCTCGGTCACGCCCTTGATGCCGCCGGCGACCCGGGTCCAGCGATCGGTCGACTCGGCGTACGCGGCGGTCAGCGCGGTGAGGACCTCCCGCATCTCCGGGTTGTCGGTCGACTCGGGAGACGGGACCTCGCCGGCCTTCTCGTACTCCACACCCAGGTGCAGCAGCAGGGTGGCGTCGCCGCCGTCGTCGAGGATCATGTTCGGCTGCTGCTCGTCGGGCCACTGCAGGATCTGCTGGGTGCACCACCAGTACTCGGCGAGCGTCTCGCCCTTCCACGCGAAGACGGGGACGCCGGTCGGCTGGTCGGCGGACCCGGTCGGGCCGACGACGACCGCGGCGGCGGCGTGATCCTGGGTGGAGAAGATGTTGCAGCTCGCCCACCGGACCTGCGCGCCCAGCGCGGTCAGCGTCTCGATGAGGACCGCGGTCTGCACGGTCATGTGCAGCGAACCCGCGATCCGGGCGCCGGCCAGCGGCTGGCTTTCGGCGTAGCGCTCCCGCATCGCCATCAGGCCGGGCATCTCGTGCTCGGCGAGTGAGATCTCGGCGCGGCCGAAGTCGGCCAGGCTCAGATCGGCAACCTTGAAGTCCATGTGAAGTCCTTACTTCCGTGTGTACGTCAGCCACCGCGTTGATCCGTCCGGATCAACCTGTGCGTGGTCCTCGTGCGATCAAAGCTCGCCACGGGCCTTCTGGCCCCACACGGGAGGACTCCCTCAGGATAACGGCTCCGGCGAGGGCTCGGCGGCGGCCGTCTCCCGGTAGATGTCGGGCTCGAGGTAAATGAGCGTGTCCAGCGGGACGATCGCCCGGACCGCGGCCTCGGCGGCGTTGATCCGGCTGGCGACGGTGGAGGCCGAGTCGTCGTGCTCGACGGCGATCTTGGCGGCCACCAGCAACTCGTCGGGACCGAGGTGGAGTGTCTTGAGGTGGATGATCCGGTCGACGCCCGGGGTCTCCTCGATCGCCGACCGGATCGCCCGGATCGCCCGGGGGCTGGCCGACTCGCCGAGCAGCAGGCTCTTGGTCTCGATGGCCAGGCAGACCGCCACGCAGACGAGCAGCAGGCCGATCGCCACGGTGCCGGCGACGTCCCAGTAGGCGTTGTCGGTGAGCAGGGCCAGGCTGATGCCAATGAAGGCGAAGATCAGACCCAGCAGTGCGGCCAGATCTTCGAGGAGGACGACCGGTAGCTCCGGCGCCTTCGCGCCGCGGATGAACTGCACCCAGCCGGCGCCGCCACGGACCTTGTTGGACTCGTGGATCGCGGTGCGAAACGACCACGACTCCATCAGCATGGCGGCGATCAGCACCACCAGCGGCACCCACCACCACCTGCCCTCGAGCAGCTCGTTCGGGTGTCCGGCGTGGACCTCCTCGTACTTGTGGAACGCCTCGTACAACGCGAACAGGCCGCCGACGCTGAACAAGACGATCGCCACGATGAAGCTGTAGATGTAGCGATCCCGGCCGAATCCGAACGGATGCTCCGGCGTCGCCTCCCGGCGCGAGCGGCGAGCGCCGATGAGCAGCAGGAGCTGGTTGCCCGAGTCCGCGACCGAGTGGATCGCTTCGGCCAGCATCGACGACGCACCGGTGATCGCGAACGCGATGAACTTGGACACCGCGATCCCGAGGTTGGCGCACAACGCGGCGACGACGGCCTTGGTGCCTTCGTTAGCGGACATCGGCTCCCGATCTGGTGGGCGTGGTGTCGCTATCCTGCCCGACCGGCGCTGACTCGGCACAGGCATCCCTTGCCGCGTACGACGATGTCGGGCCGCAGTCCGGGGACGAAGGCGGACTCCCCGTGGCGAAGCTCGAGCTCGGTCCCGCCGGTCGCCACGGTGTAGGAGCCTTCGAGACACAGCAGCAGCTGCGCACCGGCGGCGTCGGACGACAGCGGGTAGGGCCGGTCCGGCACGTCGGTCACGACGCCGAGGGCGAGGTCCGCCTCGGCCGGCGCGTAGACGCGCTCGATCCCGACCGGGCGCGACCGGGTTCGCCCGCAGCCCGGATCGGTGATCAGCCCGGCGAGGAAGCCGTCGGCGTCGGTCGGCTTGGACGTGAGACCGGCCCGCACGACCGCGTCCGAGCTGGACTGCACCTCGACGCCGAGCCCGGACAGGTAGGTGTGCGGCTGACCCGGCCGGCACACGATCGCCTCGCCCGGCGCCAGAGACACATCAGCCAACAGCAACGGCGCCAGCACCGCCGGGTCGGCGTCGTGGTGCACGGCAAGCTCCTCGACCGCCGCCGACACGCCGGTCCATCGCGGCAGCCGGCGCAGCTCGGCGCGGACCGCACCGATCTGGCCGGCGTCGGTCGTCCGGAGCAGCCGGGCCAGGCCGTCGCGAAGTGCCTCCTGGCTCCCCGTCTGCGTCAGCAGGTCGTCGACGAAGGACCTGACCCGCTCGTCGCGGGCCGCCGCGCCCAGGTCGGTCAGCAACGCGCGTACGACGGCGACCTCGCGGAACCCACACAGCACCCGGCACGGCTGCCAGGCGTAGAGCATCTCGGTCTTCGCGTCGGGACCGGACCGGGGATGGATCTGGAGGGACAGCGGCGCGCCGATGGCGGTCACCTTGGCCAGGAACGGCAGCCGCGGTTGGCCTCGGGCGCGAAGTACGGCGGCGAGGTCGTGCCACCGGTCGCCGATCCGTACCGACGAGGGCTCGGTCTCGTGGGCGCCGATCCACAGCTCGGCCTGCGGCCCGCCGTCCGGCGTCACGCCGAGCAACTCGGGGATCGCCTCGGTCGATCCCCAGTCGTAGCGGCGGACGGGGTTGCGCATCGCGTACATGGCGTCAGGTCGTCGCCTGGTCGGAGCCGAGCCCGATACCGAGGTACGCCGCGGCGTAGCTGCCCTGGGACAGCAAGGACGCGTACCGCGCGATCTCGGGTCCGTAGTCGCACTCCAGCGTCTTCACGCGTACACCGTGCTGCTCGGCGCCGGCCATGAGGCGGCCGCGCTGGACGCGTACGACCGAGTCCTGGGTGCCGTCGTCGAGGATCACCAGCGCCGGTTGGGTGGCCGACGCGCGCGACTCGTACGGGTCGGCGAACACGTCCGGCGGAGACGCGGCCGAGATGACCGGAAGCAGGTGGTCGGCGTCGGCGGCCAGCGACGATCGACCGGACACCCGGCGGATCGCCTCGGCGACCCGGCGAGCGGCCCGCGCGGCCAGCACCGAGCCGCCCCACAGCAGCGGGTTGACGTCGGCCAGCAGCAGGGCGAGCTCCTTGGCGGGGTTCTGGACGATGTCGTGGAAGGGAGAGCAGTCCTCGGCGACCTGGTCGAGCGCGGAGGCGACCTCCTCGGCGTCGACGTCGGGTCCGAGCTCCAGCACATGGAGCGCCAGCAGCAAGACGACCGCGGCCGCCAGCGGGTCGCCGGTCGCCACCGGCAGCAGCGTCGTGTAGCGGCCGACGGCCATCTCAGCGACGTCGGAGCGCGGGTCGCAGGTGACGATCAGGGCCGATCCGCGGCGGGTCGCCTCGGACACCGCGGACGACGCCGAGACGTCGCCCTGGGTCTGGGCCATCACCACGACCGCGTCCAGCGCCCCCACCCAGCCCGGGAGCCCCGGCCCCGGCCAGGCGACGAACGGGACCGGGCACCACGGCTCCAGGACAGCACGGAGCAGCCGGGAGTCGTTGCCCGCCGCCACCACCGCTCGAGGCCGCACCTCGTCGGCGAAGCCACCGAGGACCTCCTGCGCGGCGGCGACCTCACGCCGCACGCGGGCACCGGCCTCGGCCAGTTGGCGCAAGCTTTCATCCGCGGCAGCCAGGGCCGCGGGATCGTCGAGCAAGGCGTCGTCGAACACGCGGTATCGTCCTTGCCTCCGGATTAGGCGTCTGCCGGCTTGGCCGAGGGCCCGTCGCCGTCGCTCGTCCCGGGCCGCCGCGCCTCTTCGACGAGCATGACCGGGATGTCGTCACGCACCGGGTAGGCGAGCCCACAACCGTCACAGACCAGCTCGGACGCCGACTCGTCGACCGACAGGGTGCCGTGACAGTCGGGACAGACGAGGATCTCCAGCAACGTGGGATCGAGGTTCATCACTGACTCCTGATCGTGTCGAGTACGCAGTCGCGCGTTCGATGCCCGCACATTGAACCACCATTCCGGCCCGGACACGGTCAGACCGTCGAGGTGGCCGGCGGCGATGTCGGGTTCGGCAGCGGATTCGCGGCCACCGCTATGGCACGTGGTCGTCGAATCGCTGCAGCAGCACTCGGGTCCACTCCAGCGTGTCTTCGGGCCGGCGTACCGGGACGAGCGCCACCGGGAGGCGCCGAACCGAGGCGTCGTTGCCTCCCTCCTCCAAGCGATCGCCCACGAAGATGAGCTCGCTCAGCGGAATGCCGAGAGCGTCGGCCAATCGTTCGATTCCGAAGGCCTTGTCCCGGCCGGGTCTCGTCACGTCTATCGAGGACGACGCGCCGCTGGCGACCGACAGATGGGGCAGTCGCTCCGCCGCCAGTCGCCGGATCCGCTCCTTCTTGGCCCCGTCCGGATCCCATGCGAGCTTCACCTCGAGGGGAGCCTTCTGGCCGAACACGGAGTAGGTGATCTGGCCACCCCGATCATCGATGTAGTCCCCCCAGCGACGCGACTCGAACAGCCCGAGCTCTCGGGCGACATCGAGGAGCACATCCGGCACGCGCTCGCGGTCGTCCTCGTCGAGGTCCTCCCGGAACGCCTCCTGCCAGTCGCCGTCGGACCAATGGCGACGTTGCGTACCGCAGGCCGGGAGCAGGTGCAGACGACAGCGATCCGCGTCGGCCAAGCCGAGTCCTTCGAGGTAGGGCAGCACTTGAACCTCGATCAGCTCGAACCGCCCACCCGTCACGATGCCCACGTCGATCCGATGCACCAGGTCCAGGAGTGCTCTGGCCATCGGCTGCTCGATCGGGACCTTCGATCGGGTCAACGTCCCGTCGAGGTCGAAGACGACGCACTCCGGCAGCCCGCCGCTGCGGCCGGTTTCGGCATCAGGGGAGGACTCCGGCGTCGCCAGCCACAGGGTGCTCATTCGGCGACCGCTTCGGGAGACGTCTGGCCATCCTTCGCCAGCAGTCGGCCGAGCCGCTGGTAGCTCAACTGGCCCCGATCGACGTATTCGCAAGCTTCCTCGTATTCAGGCGGAGGATCCCCGGCCTTCCGCCAAAGTCCGACACAGGTCATCTCGGCAGCCGTGGCTGCTTGAAAACCGCTGAGCGAGTCCTCGACAGCGACGCAGTGAGCAGGATCCAGGTCCAAAAGGCCCGCGACCTTGCGATAGACGTCGGGCTTTGGCTTCGCGTGACGAACCTCGAGCGCGGACGACACCGCCCGAAATCCGTGCTGTGCCACACCCAGCCGGCCGGCGATAGCGGCCAACACGACATCCATGAACACTCGAGAGGAGTTCGAGGCAACGGCTGTGGGAAAGTCATCAGCCCACAGTTTCGCCACGACGCTGACCGAGCCCATGATGAGGAGGTCATCGTCATGATCACCGAAGGTCTCGGTCGCCTGTTCGATCACCTCATCACCCATTTTCTGAACGACGTGATCTGGCGTGTTGACGATGCCGCGAGATTCCAAAAACCGTGTGATCGTGTCGGGCACCCGGCCGCCCTCGTACGCGACGAGTTCATCCGGAGACACATAGCCGTCGAGGTGCCGGCTCAACAC
>JALDXR010000116.1:0-8827 GCA_032154865.1 Nocardioidaceae bacterium | reverse complement strand
GTACGTCCGGGGGCCGGTGCCCGGATCACCGGCGCGGCCGCCGCCTGCCGGTCCGGCACCGTCTCGCCGTTCAACAGAGCCGCGCCGCCTGGCCTGTGCGGAAACGGTGTCCACGCCCGCGAGGTGCACTGGACCCTGGCCTACCGGTTCTCCTTGGGAGCGACCACGCCCTATCACCGGTTCGGCCTGACCCGTCAGCTGATGCTCGAGTGGACCCGGCCGGGCACCGTCGGGGGGCTGAGTCTGGACGAGCCGATGGACCTGAGCGGGCCGGACACGTCGCTCGACCTGCGCCTGGTGAACGATCCCACGGTGCATCCGACCCGGCTGGCGGTCCGGCTCACCGACGGCGATGGCAGCACCTGGACCGCGCCGGACGTCACCGTGCGGCGGTTGCCGGGTGGCGAGTTCCTGGTCGCCATGTGGGCCCGGACGCTACGGGTCGACGTCGCCGACTCGCCCGCCGATCTGGATCTGACCGACATCCGCGCCATCGACCTGGTCGGGCGGAGTGCGTCCGGGCACGTGTGGCTGCTGGACGCGTCGGCCCGGCGCCCGGCGGTGTCACCGGCACCGGGGACGCAGTTGCCGTCGATCCGCATCGGCAACGTCCGCGTGCGAGAGGGCGATACGAACGGCGAGGCGACGGCCGAACTGCCGTACACCGTCGTCGGTGAGGTCACCGAGCCGGCCCGGTTCGCCGTCGCGATGGATCAGTCCACCTTCGGCCGGAGCCGCCCGAACGTGTTCGACGTCGTCACCGTGCAGCCCGGCGCCACCTCGGGCGTGCTCGAGGTGCCGTACGAGTCGGACCGACTCGACGACCCGAAGCGCAACGGTCAGCTCGTGTACGGCGTGCCCTTGCGCGGGCTCGCGATGGGCGACTACATCGGCCGCCTTCGGGTGGACGACGACGACCCGACGCCCCGGCTACGGTTCGAGCCGGCCCGACAGCACGTCCGGTACGGCGCACCGATGAAGTACGTCTGGCGCTTGTCGGCGCCGGTGGACTACGACGTCTACGCAGACGTGTCGGGACTCGTGCTGGATCGGTTGCCACCGCTTCGGGTCGCCGACGTGCCGGAGCGGTGGGCCCGGCGACACATCCCGAACCGGGCGCCGCAACGCAGCGCACTGGCCCGGTGGATCCACGACTTCGGCCGGATCGACGCTGGTGAGGTACGCGGTGTGTTCGAGGTGCCGACCCGGGCACATCCACCGCACCCGAACCCGAAGACGCTGACGCTACGGCTCCGGGCGTCGGTGCTCGAGCACCCGATCCGGGCGACCGTACGCGTCCGCTGAGCGAAGGTAGCCGGGCAAGACGCGCAATCTCGGCGCGAGGGAGGATCGGCGGCCGGGATAGCGTGTGAACCATGCGTATGGGCGTCTTGGACATCGGGTCGAATACCGGGCACCTGCTCGTAGTCGACGCGCACCGCGGCGCTGCCCCGCTGCCGGCGTACTCGCAGAAGGAGTCGCTGCGGCTCGCCGAGCACCTCGACGGGGACGGGGCGGTCGACCGGACGGGGATCGATGCGCTGGTGAAGTTCGTCCGCGAGGCGAAGGTGATCGCCGAGGACAAGGGCTGCGAGACGATCCGCGCCTTCGCGACGTCTGCCGTCCGGGACGCGATCAACGCCGACAAGGTGCTCGACGTCGTCCAGGAAGAGACCGAGGTCGAGCTGACCGTGCTACCCGGCGGTGACGAGGCCAGACTCACCTTCCTCGCCGTGCGCCGCTGGTTCGGCTGGTCGTCGGGACGGATGATCGTCTTCGACATCGGTGGCGGCTCCCTCGAGATCGCCGCCGGCACCGACGAGGTTCCCGACGTGGCGCAGTCGCTGCAGCTCGGCGCCGCCCGGCTGAGCCGGGACTGGTTCGACTTCGGGCCGGCCGAACCGGGGCGGGTCCGGGAGCTTCGCAAACACGTCCGGGCCGAGGTGGCGCGCGACGCCGGTGACGTACTCCGGATGGGCCCGGCCGACCACGCCATCGCCACCAGCAAGACGTTTCGGTCCCTGGCCCGGATCTGCGGCGCCGCCGGATCGAAGGAGGGGCCGTACGCCAGGCGTTTCCTGCCGCGCGAGGAGCTCGCCAACTGGCTTCCCGAGCTGACCGCGATGACGCCGAAGCAGATCGCGAAGCTGCCCGGCGTCGGCAGCACCCGCGCCCATCAGATCGCGGCCGGAGCGGTCGTCGCCGACGCGGTGCTGGACCTGTTCGAGCTTCCGGAGCTCGAGGTCTGCCCATGGGCGCTCCGCGAAGGCGTGATCCTGCAGTGGCTGGACCTGATGTGACCAGTCCGGGCGAGTCCACGCCTGCCGTTGCCGTTCCGGCCGCCGGGATCGCGCTGTCCACCGGCTCGGTCTATCCCGAGTCCACCGCCAGCGCCTTCGAGCTCGCCAGCCGGATGGGCTACGACGGCGTCGAGGTGATGGTGGGCATCGACGAGATCAGTCAGGACGAGGACGCTGTCGAGCATCTGCGCGACTACCACCAGATCCCGGTCGTGGCCATCCACGCACCCTGCCTGCTCGTCACCCAACGGGTCTGGGGCACCGAGCCCTGGCGCAAGCTCGAACGCAGTGCCGAGCTGGCCAAGCGCCTGAGCGCCCGTGTCGTCGTCGTCCATCCGCCGTTTCGCTGGCAACGCGACTACGCCAAGGGCTTCGTCGAGGGTCTGGCCGGTCTGGAGGACGAGACCGGCATCGCCTTCGCCGTCGAGAACATGTATCCCTGGCGTACGGTCCGGCGGGCGTTCCAGGGGTACGCGCCCGGCTGGAATCCGGTCGAGCACGACTATGCGAATGTCACCTTGGACCTGTCGCACGCCGCGACCGCCGGGTCCGACGTGATCCAGATGGCCCAGGACCTCGGCGGCCGGCTGCGGCACGTCCACATGACCGACGGATCGGGCTCGGCGCGAGACGAGCACCTCGTGCCCGGGCGAGGCAGCCAGCCCTGCGGCGAGTTCCTGGAGCTGTTGGCGAGCCGGGCGTTCGACGGCCACGTCGTCATCGAGATCAACACCCGGCGAGCCGCCAACCGGGCGCTTCGCGAGGAGGATCTGGCCGAGTCGCTGGCCTTCACCCGGCTGCATCTGGCGGCGGCCGTGCATGCCGACTTCGTCGTCGGCCCCGAGGGATCGATCGAGCGCAAGCCGTTCGACGCCGGCGAGGCACGCCCACGCCGCGACCGCAGTGGAGTCGACGGTGCCGGCAGCACCTGAGCGACGCGGCCCCGGTCGACGGCCGGGCTCGCCGGACACTCGCGGCGAGATCGTCGAGGCGGCGCGGACCGAGTTCGCCGCGAAGGGGTTCGACCGGACCTCGATGCGCGCCGTCGCCCGCACCGCCGGAGTCGACCCGGCGCTCGTCCATCACTACTTCGAGAGCAAGGAGGACCTGCTGCTCGCGGCGATGGGAGTGCCGTTCGACCCCCGTACGTTGCTCGGATCGGTCGTGGAGGGTCCGCCGGAGCAGATCGGTGAGCGACTCGTCCGGACGGTGCTCGGCGAGTGGGACGACGCCGAGCGACAGCAGCGGCTACTCATGGTCATCCGGACGGCGATCGCCAGTGAAGCGTCGTCGCACCTGCTCCGCGACGGTCTCCTGCGCCTCATCCTCGACCAGATCGCGTCCATACCCGGCATCGACGAGCCGCACCGTCGCGGCAACCTCGTGGCGTCGCAGATCGTCGGGCTGCTCGTGGCCCGCTACGTGGTCGGCCTCGAGCCGCTGGCCTCGATGCCGGCCGACGAGGTCGTCGACCGGATCGGCCCGACCATCCAGCACTACCTGTTCGACTGAGCTGGTTCGGTCGGGAGGCCGGCCAGGTCGGCGGTCAGATAACGCTGGATGGTCGGCGCGATCGCGGCCACGATCGTCTCGGCCGGAAGATCCGCCAGCGGCTGAAGACGCAGGATGTAGCGGCCCAGGCCGACACCGAAAAGCTGGCTGGCGACGAGCGACGTACGCATCGCCTTGGTCTCGGACGGCTCGTCGGCGTCCAGCTCCTGAACGACCCGGCGAACCACCTGGGTGGCGAAGAACTCGCGGAGCAACCGCGCCGACTGTTCGTTCGAGACAGCGCTGCGAACGGTCGCCCGGATCGCCGGCCCGGTCGCGGGATGCTCCCAGATGTCGAGGAAGGCGCGGACGATCCGCTCGCCGAGTGCCTCCGGGTCGCCGGTCCAGATCCGGGGGAAGTAGGTCGCCGGGTCGATCGGCGCCGCGACCACAGCCCGGAACAGCGCCTCCTTGGTGCCGAAGTAGTGGTGGACCAGCGCCGGGTCGACCCCGGCGCCGGTCGCGATCTGCCGAATCGACGCCCCGTCGTAACCGTGCTCGGCGAACATCTCCCGAGCCGCCGCGAGAATCTCCTCCCGGGTGTCGTGCTTGCCCGGGCGTCGCCCCACGCGGCGTCCGGTCATGGTGTGCGCCGACGCAGAGTGGTGGCGGCGAGCACGAGTGCGAGGACGATCGATCCGAACAGGATCGCCAGGTCACGCCACATCTGGCCGGTCGGATCCGGGTGGGAGCCGACCTCCAGCAGCCCGTCGATGCCGTACGTCAGCGGCAGCACGTCGCTGATCACCTGCAGCCAGCCGGCCATCTCCTCCCGCGGCACGAACAGCCCGCCGAGCAGGATCTGGGGTGCCACCACGAGGGGCATGAACTGCACGGCCTGGAACTCCGTACGAGCGAAGGCGCTGCAGAGCAGGCCGAGCCCGACACCGAGGATCGCGTTGCCGACGGCGATCAGGACGACCAGCGCACTGCTGCCGAGCGTGTCCAGCCCGAGGAACCAGTACGCGACGACCGCTCCCACGGTGGCCTGGACCGCAGCCGCCACGCCGAACGCGATGCCGTAGCCGAACAGCAGATCCAGCTTGGTCACCGGCGTCGTGAACAGCCGTTCGAGGGTTCCGGTCGTACGCTCGCGGAGCATCGCGATGCTCGTGATGAGGAACATGATGATGAACGGGAAGATGCCGAGCATGATCAGGCCGACCCGGTCGAAGGTCAGCGGAGCGTCCTCGTACATGTAGTAGACGATCGTGATCAGGACGACCGGGACGACCAGCAGCAGGGCGATGGTGCGCCGGTCGTGCTCGAGCTGGCGCAGGATGCGACGAGTGGTGCTGACCAGGATGGGGGTCGACATCAGTTGTCCCCCTTCCCGTGCTCGCCGCGAGCTCGAATCAGCCAGAGGAACGCCTCGTCCAGGTCGTCCGTCCCCGCCTCGGTCTTGACGGCCTCGGGCGTGTCGTCGGCGATGACCTCACCCTCCCGGATCAGGATCAGCCGGTCGCAGCGGTTGGCCTCGTCCATCACATGGCTCGACACCAGCAGCGTGCTGCCCTCGTTGGCCAGGTCGCGGAAGCTCTTCCACAGCTCGTCGCGAAGGACCGGGTCCTGCCCGACGGTCGGCTCGTCGAGGACGAGCACCTCCGGCCGGCTCACCAAGGCGGCGGCCAGTGAGGCCCGGCTGCGCTGACCGCCGGACAGCGTGGAGACCAACTGATCGGCCTGGCCGGCCAGTCCGACCCGCTCGGTCGCCTCGTCGGCCTCGGTGGCCCCGAGTCGGTAGAGGCTCGCGAAGTAGCGGGTGTTCTCCTTGACGGTCAGGTCGGCGTAGACGCTGGGCGCCTGCGTGACGTACCCGATCTTGTGCCGCAGCGTGCTCGAGCCGGCCGGCTCGCCGAGCACGGTGACCTCACCGGACTTGACGATCTGCACGCCCATGACGGCCCGCATCAGCGTCGTCTTGCCGCTGCCGCTCGGGCCGAGCAGCCCGGTGACGCTGCCCCGGGGGATCAGGGCGTCGATCCCGTGGAGCACTTCCTTCGTTCCCCGCTCGACCACGAGGTCGCGGACCTCGATCGCGGTTTCCATGTCATCGACTCCTCGCGCCGCTAATTCAACAAGTGATGAACTCAATGCTAGGTGAATTTCGGCCGGTCCACAAGATCCATTCGGTACGGAGCACCTGCCGGGCGTCCTGGCCGGTCCTCTAACGTGGCGCTGAGGTCGTAGGCTCTCCACGCCGGTCAGGGCTCGCGAGCCGGGAAGATGGAGGGGATGAGGTGCTGCGTCGGACTTTGCTCGCCCTGTCGCGGAGCGAGCAGCTCAAACGCGCGGTGGCGACCCTGCCCGTGTCGAGCAGCGTCGTCGCCCGATACGTACCCGGTGAGGCCACCGAGGACGCGGTGAGCGCCGCCGCCGATCTGGTCAAACAGGGTCTGGCGGTCAGCCTCGACCACCTCGGCGAGGACACCCTGGATCGCGCGCAGGCCGATGCCGCCGTCGCGGCGTACGTGGAGGTGCTGGCCGCGCTTTCGGACGCCGGGCTGACGCCGAACGCCGAGGTGTCGGTGAAGTTGTCGGCGGTGGGCCAGGCACTGCCCGGCGACGGCGATCGGATCGCGCTCGACAACGCCCGGCGGATCTGTCAGGCCGCGGCCAATGCGGGAACTGTCGTCACGCTCGACATGGAGGACCACACGACGACCGACTCGACGCTGCGGATCCTCGGCCGGCTACGGCCGGACTTCCCCGACACGGGAGCGGTGCTCCAGTCGTACCTGAAGCGGACCGAGGGTGACTGTCGCGACCTGGCGTACGCGGGATCGCGGGTGCGGCTGTGCAAGGGCGCCTACAACGAGCCGGCGTCGGTCGCGTTCCAGGACAAGCACGAGGTCGACCTGTCCTATGTGCGGTGTCTCAAGGTCCTCATGCAGGGCAAGGGCTACCCGATGGTCGCCTCGCACGATCCACGACTGATCGCGATCGCGGCGCGGCTGGCCGAGGAGAACGGCCGAGCCGCCGGCGACTTCGAGTACCAGATGCTCTTCGGGATCCGGCCGAACGAGCAGCAGCGGCTCGCCGACGACGGCCACACCGTCCGGGTCTACATGCCCTACGGCGTCGAGTGGTACGGCTACCTGATGCGCCGGCTCGCCGAGCGGCCGGCCAACGTCGCCTTCTTCGTACGCTCGCTGCTCAGCAAGCGGTAAGGGCGCGACCAACCTGCCCCGACCTGCGATGATGAACCGCATGAGTTTGATAGCCGTACTCGGTGCCGGTGTCATGGGCGAGACGCTGGTCTCCGGGCTGTTGCGAGCCGGTCGGCAGGCCGGCGATCTGATCCTCAGCGAGCGCCGTCCGGAGCGCGCCGCCGAGTTGCGCGAACGCTACGGCGTCGAGGTGGTCGCCAATGCCGAAGCCGCCCAGAAGGCCGACACGCTGGTGCTGGTCGTCAAGCCGCAGGACATGTCCGATCTGCTCGACGAGATCGCGCCCCACCTGTCCAGTGACAAGCTCGTCGTGTCCCTGGCGGCCGGCATCACGACCGCCACGATCGAGGCCCGGCTGCCCGAGGGCGTCCCGGTCGTGCGGGTGATGCCCAACACCCCGGCGCTCGTCGACGAGGGCATGGCGACGATCTCCCGTGGGAGTCACTGCGACGAGCCGCACCTCGCCGAGGCCGAGGCTCTGCTCAGCGCCACCGGCAAGGTGATGCGGGTGCCCGAGCAGCAGCAGGACGCCGTCACAGCGATCTCCGGAACCGGGCCGGCGTACATCTTCTTCGTCGTCGAGTCGATGATCGAGGCCGGCGTGCACCTCGGCCTGCCGCGCTCGACCGCCACCGAGCTGGCCGTTCAGACCGTGGTCGGGTCGGCGAAGCTGCTGCGCGAGACCGGTGAGCATCCGGTCGTCCTGCGGGAGCGGGTCACCTCACCCGGCGGCACGACGGCGGCGGCGATCCGGGAGCTCGAGGACCACAAGGTACGAGCCGCGTTCCTCACCGCCCTCGAGGCCGCCCGCAACCGTTCCCGCGCCCTGGCCGCCGGTCAGCCGGAGTAGGCGCGGCCACGGCCCGCCCGTCGCGTCACTCGCTTACCACGTTCTCGTGGTATGTGCGCACTCTGCATGGCGCGCAACCCATGCAGAGTGCGCCCGAGCCGTGCAGAGTGCGCCCGAGCCGTGCAGAGTGCGGCGGACGCCTGGGCAGCCCGTCGTCAGCCGATGCCGATCGCCTGCCGAGCCCGACGCAGCACGACCCGCTCCCGCTCCGACGCGTGGGCAGCTCCGTCCGCGAGTACGCCGTCGACGTACTCCGGATCGGCCGCGAGCTCGGCGTACCGCTTCTGGATCGGGCGGAGCGTGTCGATGACGACGTCGGCCACCGCGCGTTTCAAGGCGCCGTAGGAGTCGTATCCGCTCGCGATCCGGGTCGGATCGGGCTCGTCGGTGCAGCAGGCGAGGATCTCGAGCAGATTGGCGATCCCGGGCTGGGTGCCGGGGTCGTAGCGCACCGCACTGCCGCTGTCGGTGACCGCCCGCATCACCTTGCGGCGGACGACATCCGGCGCGTCGAGCATCCGGATCACCCCGGCGGCATCGTCCGGGTCCGACTTGCTCATCTTCCTCGTCGGGTCCGCCAGGTCGGCGATCCGGGCGCCGATCGCCGCTCGCGCCAGCTGCGGCACGACGAACGTCTCGCCATAGAGCGTGTTGAACCGGATCGCCAGATCGCGGGCCAGCTCGACATGCTGATCCTGGTCGCCGCCGACGGGCACGACATCGGTGTCGTAGAGCAGGATGTCCGCGGCCATCAGACAGGGATAGGTGAACAGGCTCGCCCGGGTCCGCGGGCGGCCACCCTTCTCCTTGAACTGGATCATCCGGCGCAGCTCGCCGACGTAGGCCGTGCACTCGATGAGATAGGCGAGCTCGGCATGCTCGCGGACGTCCGACTGCACGAAGACCGTGGATCGCTTCGGGTCGATGCCGCTGGCCAGGAACAGCATCGCCGTCTC
>JALDXR010000115.1:0-8829 GCA_032154865.1 Nocardioidaceae bacterium | reverse complement strand
CCGTGGCGGAGGTGGCGGGATTTGAACCCGCGAGAGGGCTACAAACCCTCAACCCGCTTAGCAGGCGGGCGCCATAAACCGGGCTAGGCGACACCTCCACGTCGCGCGAAGCGACGGGGCCACAGGTTACCGGGGCCGCTCGGCGGGCGGCAAAGCAGATGCCGGGGTCGCCCGACCGTAGGGTCGGTGCTCGTGACTCTCCTCATCCTCGACAACGACGGCGTACTGGTCGACAGCGAGCCGATCGCCAATCGGGTACTCGCCGAACTGCTCACCGAGTACGGCGATCCGACCACGTACGGCGAGAGCGTGACCCGCTACCTGGGGACGACCCTGACGTACGTGCGCGAGGTCGTGGAGGCCAAGCTCGGGCACGCCTTGCCGGCCGATCTCGAGCGCCGCTACCACGACGAACTGTTCGCCCGGATGCGCACCGAGCTGACCGCGGTCGCCGGCGTCGAGGCCGCGCTGGACGCGATCGACCTGCCGACCTGCGTCGCCTCCAGCGGCACGCACGAGCGCATCGCGTTCGCCTTGAAGACCGTCGGACTGTACGACCGGTTCGCCGGACGGATCTTCAGCGCCGAGGACGTCTCGCGCGGCAAGCCGTTCCCGGACCTCTTCCGGTACGCGGCGAAGCGATTGGGTGTCGCGCCGGCCGAATGCGTCGTCGTCGAGGACAGCCCGTACGGGGTCCAGGCCGCGAAGGCCGCCGGGATGGCCGTCGTGGGTTATGCCGCGTTGACGCCCGCCTCCCGGCTCGACGGTGCCGACCGGATCGTCGCGACGATGGCCGACATGCACGAAGCCGTCAGGTCAGTCGACGCTGGCCGTGAGCCTTGTTGAGCCGAGCGTCCAGGTCGGCGAGCCACTCGTTTCGAGGCGTCGCCACGACGCCGGCGGGGATCTCGGTCGTGGCGCCGGTGGTGAGCTGGATGATGACCCAATCCCGGCCGGCGCGTCGCTCGGTGCGTACCCGCTCGACCGAGCGCCAGTCGGCCCGGCGGACGCCGGTTGCACCGGACCGGCGGTTGACCCGATAGCCGGTCGGATCGAGCCGCAGCACAGTGGGCTGCCGCACCATCTGGATGGCGGCTCTGACCAGGCCGACGGCGAGCACGACACCGATGACGACGAGCGCCCAGAACACCACGGCGACGGCGGTGCTGTCGTCGCGCCAGCGGTCGGTGAGAACCAGGGCGAGCACGCAGCCACCCGCGAGGAGCGCGACGCCGCCGAAGGCGAGCACAGCGGCGGCGCGCACGCCTCGATAGCGAGTGACGGCGTCGGTCACGGACGTAACTCCTTCGGTTCTGCTCAGCGCGGCAGAGGGGGCGGGATTCGAACCCGCGGCTGACATCTCTGCCAGCGACCGCTTTCAAGGCGGTTCCGATCGGCCACTCCGGCACCCCTCCTGAGTCGGGTCGGAGACCCGCCCGGACCATTGTTCCATCGGCCGCTGGAACGGACTCGGGCTACTGGAGTACGGCGAGGATGTCGCCCTCCTGGACGACGTCACCCTCCCGTACGCGGAGCTCGGTGAGGGTCCCGTCCTCCTCGGTGAGCACCGGGATCTCCATCTTCATCGATTCCAGGATGAGGACCATATCGCCGGCGGCGAGCTTGTCACCCTCCTTGGCCACCACGCGCCAGACGTTGGCCACCATCTCCGCGACGATCTCGCCCGCCATGACACTCCTCGAATCTGGGGACCGCCTCGATGCGGGCCCGCGCTGACGCTAGCGCAGCGGTTCGGTGCGGCCGGGCTCTGGACGCATCAGTTCTTGCTCCTCGCCGCTGTGCCGGGCCCGCCGGCCGCCGCCGGTGAACAGCACATCGATCCGGAGCAGCAGTCCGAACAGCAGTCCGAGGACGGCGGAGTAGAGCAGCGACAACGCGGCGTATTCGGGCTCGATCGAGGGGGAGGCGAGGCTGGTGGCGACGGTGGCCGTGCCGAGCGCGGCGAAGGCGCACATCCACCAACCCTGTCGCCGGCTGGCCCGGGTGCTGACGCCCCAGATGAGTACGGGGAAGCCGATCAGCACCTCGACCGGACGTGGCACGCCGCCGAGTCCGTCGCGCATCCACGAGACGGTGTCGTTGATCCGGTCGACCAACGATTCAGAGCCGTACTCCCGCAGGAACCTGCTGTAGACCAGCAGCACCGTGATGAGGACGGCGCCGCCGACGATCAGTACGAGGCCGCGCCGCCCGATGCCATGCAGACCGGCGCCGAGCTGCCAGACCAGCCCGATCGCGACTAGCAGGCTGACGCCGAGGACCACGATGTTGAAGCGATCGGAGGCGACCGGCGCGTTGAACCCGGCCACCGCGAGCGCGGCGCTGATCGATATCAGAAGCGCGACGACGAACTCGCGGATGACCTGAGCCGTCGTAGCCGCCGGTCGGGTTGCGAGCACCGCGAAGACCGCGCCCAGGACGGCGACCAGCACGGCCGCGGACGAGAACAGTGTCCGGTCCTGGGCAATCAGGGTCCCCGCGGCGAACACGAGAGCCAGCAGCGACCAGAACATCACCCGGCCGCCGCAGCGTCGGGTGAGTGCGGAGGCGAACAAGACGATGAGCGCGGCCGCGCCGGTCTCGCCCAACCACTCCGGCGTCTCGACCACGACGATCACCGACGTCGCCGACGCCGCCGTGGCGGCCAGCCAGGCCACCAGCCACAGCGCCACCGCGGTGCTTCGCATGGCGACCGGGAGGAATCCGCGTCGCGGCTGGATGGGCTGGAAACGAGATGCACGCACGGCGATCCGTTGGGTGGCTCGCCGGCCGCCGGGATCGGTCAGCGGTTTGACCGACCGTCGTCCCGTTCCATTCGGCATAGGTATTCGAGTCTGCACGCGCGTTGCGGAGGGGTCGCTCCATCCCCGGCTCGGGGCAGGCTCCGCTGACGCCTGACGTTTCGAAATGGCTCAGTCTCTCGGTTGGGCGGCTGTACAGATACACCGGGCACGCCGGCCCCTGCGCGTCCCGGAGGACTGAAGTATTCCACGCGACCTATGACCGGGGCAGTCGAGCACGGTCACTGTGGACGATCGGCGTCGCTGCCCCGCAGTCGGCGGTTGGCCAAGGACGGGTTACGGCGTCGCGCCTCGGCCACCCGTTCTGTCGTGATTTCGGTAATGACATCCGCTTCGGCCTCACCGGCCCCGGCGACGACGATGCCCATCGGGTCCACGACCACGCTGCGGCCGGAGTAATTCGGGCCACACTGCGCCGCGCCGAGGACGTACACGGTGTTCTCGATCGCGCGGGCCCGCAGCAGCGTCACCCAGTGGTCCTCCTTGAGCGGCCCACGCACCCAGGCCGCCGGGACGACGAGGACATCGGCGCCGTCGTCGACGAGCAGCCGGGCGTGTTCGGGAAACCGCAGGTCGTAGCAGGTAAGGAGGCCGAGCCGGACGCCGCCGACGTCGACCGCCACCGGAGTGGTCGGGCCGGCCGACAGGCGCTCCGACTCGAGGAAGCCGAAGGAGTCGTAGAGGTGGATCTTGCGATACGTCGCGACCAGCGCTCCGGCCGGGTCGATGACGACGGCGGTGTTGTACGGCAGGTCGCCGGACTCGGATCGCTCGAAGATGTGACCGACGATCGTCGCGCCGAGCTGGCGAGCCTGGTCGGCCAGCATTTCGACGAACGGCCCGTCGACCGACTCGGCGGCACCCGCGAGCGAGTGACCGGTCTCACCGAAGTCGTGCATCGCACCTTCGGGCATGACGACCAGGTCGACGCCGGACCCGTCGAGCCGCTCCAGACGCTTGCGTACGGCGGCCCGGTTGTGCTCCGAGTCGGTCGTGGCGGCCAACTGCAGCAGCGCGACATGCATGGCGACTCCTCTCGGCCGACTTGTCAGCCGTGGATCACGCCCCAGCGTGACATGGTGCTGACAACTCATGGGTCGGGCGCTTGACGCCAGTGTTTCACTCCGGCCAAGAGTTGGCTCTGGACCGGCGCGGGCGCCATCGACGAGCGGATGCTGTGGGCCGCGATCGCCGCCAGGTCGTCGTCCGCCAGCGCCAGCGCCTCGCGGCCGATCGCGTACTGACCGGCGAGCCCGACGCCGAACAGCAGCGGATCGTCGCTCGCCAGTGCCACCGGTACGCCGGACCGGAGCAGCCGCTCGACCGGGATCGCCCCGAGCCGATGCACGCCGAGCGGCGGGTACGAGGTCGGGCAGATCTCCAAGGCGACCGGCCGCTCGGCGAGCAGGTCCATCGTCGCCGGATCAGTCGCGGCCGAGGTGCCGTGCCCGATCCGACCGGCGCCGAGCAGTTCCACACAGTCGCGGACGTGGCTGGCCGGCGTGTAGAAACCTGCGTGGGGCGTCGCGAGCAGCCCGGCCGCCGTGGCGATTCGGAACGCCGGCGCGAAGTCGGCCACCCGGCCACGGCGCTCGTCGTTGGACAGCCCGAACCCGACCACGCCGTTATCGGCGTACCCCACCGCCAGCCGGGCCAGCCGCTCCGCATGCGCCGGTGACCGGGCCCAGCTGGATGCCACGATCACCCCGGTCGGGATCGGTGCCGCCGCAGCCGCGTCGAGTACGGCTTCGAGCGCTTCGCGGAGTCCGCCGAGGACCGGCGCGTACGACGTCGGGTCGACCTGGATCTCGAGCCAGCCACAGCCGTCGGCCGCATCGTCGGTCGCCGCCTCGACAAGGACCCGCCGGATGTCATCGGAGGTACGGATCAACGCCCGCGCCGCGTCGTATCGGGCCTGGAACTCAGCCCACTCCCCGAGGAATCGGCCGTCGTGATCCGGCACGGTCACGCCGCGGGCCTCGGCGAGCTCGCGCAGCGTCGCGGGTCGCATCGCCCCGGTCAGGTGCAGGTGGAGATGCGCCTTAGGCAACGCCGCCAGGTCCCGGGTCACGGCCTCACTCCGGAGCGACCCCGACGACGGCTCCCTGTGCCTCGGCCAGTGCGACCGCACCGGCGAGATCCAGCGTCGTGCCACGCATGGTGGCGAACGCCAGATCGGCCGCCTGCAGGTTGGCGCCTCGAAGATCCGCCTCGTCGAGCCGGGCACTGCGCAGGCTCGACCGCGACAGATCACAACGCAGCAGCGACGCACCGGTCAGGTCGGCCTCTTGCAGATCGGCCTCCTGGAGGTCGACGCCGTCGAGGTCGAGGCCGCCCAGCTGAGCCCCCCGGAGCAGTACGGACCGCCACTGACCGGCCCGCACGGTCAACGGCCGTAACGTGCACTCGACGAACATCGTGCCGGTCAGCTTGCAGCCGTCGAGCGTGGCACCGAACAGCGAAGTACGCCGCAGCTGACATGCGACGAAAGCGGTGTCGGTGTGGGTCGACGCATTGAGCCGGCAATTGTCGAACTCGCACGACTCGAAGAACGCGCCCCGACTCTCCGCCTCGGTGAGGTCGACCTCGCGGAACGTGCAGCTCCGGTACGTCTCGCCCGAGAGGTCGCGGCCGTACCAGTCCTCGTCGACGAACTCCTCGTCGATCCACGTCGCGTCGTCGGTCATGAGGCTAAGCCTGGCAGCCACGACCGACCGGCATCGGCAGACTGGGGCCATGGCGGATACGCGAGTGCCGACGACCCGCTACGACGCGATCGTCGTTGCGGGCGGCCGGTCGAGCCGGCTCGGCACCGACAAGACCCGACTGCCGGTCGAGGGCGTGCCGCTGCTGGACCGGGTACTGGGTGCCGTCGCCGACGCGAGGCAGGTCGTTGTCGTCGGTGAACCGCGTCGGGTCGCCCGGTCGGTCGTGTGGGCCCGCCCGGGGGCGGGCCGGCGGCCGGGGTCGTCGCGGGCCTGGAGCACGTCACCGCGCCGATCGTCATGCTGCTCGCGGGGGACCTGCCACGGCTCGACGCCGCGACGGTGCATCGGCTGCTCGCCGCGATCGAGCCGTCCGGCGCGCACCAGTACTCCGTCGACGGTGCGATCCTCGTCGACCGGGATGGCCGGAGACAGCATCTGACCTGCGCCGTCGTCACCGAGTCGCTACGCCGCGCCGCCGGCCGCCGGTCGACCTGGCACGATGCCGCCATGCACGAGCTCCTCGCCGACCTGCGCCTGCATCCGGTGCCGGTCCAGGGTCGCGAGGCCGACGACATCGACACGCCCGCGGACTTGTCAGCCATGAGTCGGCCCCCGGCCCGCATAGAAGCTGACAACTCGGTGGAGGAGGAGGGTTCATGACGCTGCAGGAGTGGGTCGCGGTGGTCCAGCTCGATCTCGACATCGAACTGGATCTCGACCTCGACCAGGTTCTCGACCTCGCCCGTGACGCCGCCCATGAGATCGCGCGGCCGGCGGCGCCGCTCACCACGTTCCTCGTCGGGTACGCCGCGGCCCAGCGCGGCGGCAGTCCCGAGGACGTCACGGCCGCGACCGACGCGGTACGCCGGTTGATCGATGCCGAGGGAAGTACGACAGGCTGAACCCATGCGGGTAGTCGAATGCAACGGAGCCGGCGACGTCGACGTACTGGAGATCGGTGAACGACCCGATCCGGAGCCCGGCCCCGACGATGTCGTCATCGACGTACGAGCCGCCGGGGTCAATCCGGCCGACCTGTCGCAGCGGCGTGGCAACTACCCGCCACCGCCGGGAGCGTCGGACATCCTCGGCCTGGAGTGCTCCGGCGTCGTCAGCGCGGTGGGCACGGACGTGGACCGATGGCAGGTCGGAGACGAGGTGTGTGCCCTGTTGGCCGGCGGTGGCTACGCCGAACGGGTCGCGGTGCCGTCGGCGACGGTGCTGCCGGTGCCGGCCGGAGTCGACGTCGAGACGGCCGCAGCTCTCCCCGAAGTCGCGGCGACGGTGTGGTCCAACGTCTTCATGCTCGCCGGACTGCACGACGGCGAGACCTTGCTCGTGCACGGCGGCGCCGGCGGCCTCGGCACGATGGCGATCCAGCTCGGCAAGGCCTTCGGCGCTTGGGTCGCCGTGACCGCCGGATCACCCGAGAAGCTGTCCCGATGCGCTGAGCTCGGCGCAGACCTCGGCATCGACTACAAGGAGCAGGACTTCGTCGAGGAGCTGCGGGCCGAGACCGACGGCCACGGCGCCGACGTGATCCTCGACGTCGTCGGCGGCCCGTACCTTCCCCGCAACGTCGAGGCTCTCGCCACCTCGGGCCGACTGGTCGTCGTGGGACTGAAGGGCGGCCGGACCGGCGAGCTGCCGCTGCATGTCCTGTGGCGCAAGCGCGGAGCCGTGCTCGCCACGCTGCTGCGCAGCCGGCCGCTTGGCGAGAAGGCGGCGATCATGGCCAGCGTGGAGGAGCACGTCTGGCCGCTGGTGGAAGCGGGTACGGTCCGGCCGGTGGTGCATCAGGTCTACGACCTCGGCGACGTACGCGAGGCGCACCAGACTCTCGAGGCGAGTGCCCAGGTCGGCAAGGTGCTGCTGCGGGTGGCGTAGGCCCTGGCCCGGGGGGATGGGGTCCCAACGACCCGGCGGTTAGGCTGGGGTGCATGACTCAGCAGCCCCCTGAATCAGAGTCGTCCGGCGAGCCTCGCCGCGTCGTGGTCGTCGGTCCGGACGGCATGGCGGTCGAAGGTGCCGGCGCTCAGGAGGGCGCCGAGGGTGACGAGCAGCAGTCGGTCACCGACCTGGTCGAGCAGCCAGCCAAGGTGATGCGGATCGGCAACATGATCCGACAGCTCCTCGAAGAGGTGAAGTCCGCTCCGCTCGACGAGGCCAGCCGGGCCCGGCTACGCGAGATCCACTCCGCCTCGATCAAGGAGCTCGAGGACGGCCTCGCCCCGGAGCTCATCGAGGAGCTCGAGCGACTCAGCCTGCCGTTCACCACCGAAACGCCATCCGACGCGGAGCTCCGGATCGCCCAGGCCCAGCTCGTCGGCTGGCTCGAGGGACTCTTCCACGGCATCCAGACCGCGATCTACGCCCAGCAGATGGCGGCCAGGGCCCAGCTCGAGCAGATGCGACGGGCGCTTCCGCCCGGCGCCGTACCCGGCATGGCCCCCGGCCCCGGTGGTCGACCCGGTCAGCCTGGCCAATCTCAGGAATCAGAACAGGGGCATGGCGGCGGGATGTATCTGTGAGTACGCTCGCCGGTGCGACTAGGTCGCACTGAGGGTGCCGCCTAGGGTTCGAGACGGGTGACGGGCTCGTCCGGACCGCCCGTGTCCCGGTCAGCGCGGGTGAGCTGACCGACACCTGCAGGTTCCTCGGGGAGTCCATGCGTTTCGCGATCCAGCCGACGCCGGCGTCGCCCGGCGAAGCCGTAGAGCCCGAGTGCGCCACGAACCCCGATCTCTTCTTACATCCAATCCTCGACACGCCCCCGGCCCGGTCCAAGGTCACCAAGGCAGCGTGGACGGAGTATCGCGATCTGCTCCGGCAGGCCCGAGACGCCTGTGCGTCGTGTCCGCTGTTCGTCGACTGTCTGTACACGGCGGTCGCGCAGGTCGACGTGGCAGGCTTCGTCGGCTGTACGACACCGCGCGAGCGCAAGCAGATTCGGTCCGAGCTCGGCGTCTCGGTTGCGTCGGAGGACCTTGATGCGGCCGCCGGGGTGCGCGGCGAGCGCCGTCCGATCGATCACGAAGCCGTGTTGGCGATGCGCGCCGCGCACCCCGACGAGTCGCTGGAGGAGCTCGCCTCGCGCCTCGAGTGCTCGCTGTCCACGGTGAAGCGACACCTCCGGCGGGCCCGCCGCGAGGCAGCCGGTGACGTCGTACCCGATCGACCGAAGCCGAAGGACCCGGACCTCCCCACGGTCGACGACGTCCTCGACACCTTCGACGACGTCGTCGAGCGCGACCGCGACTGACCCCGGCCGTCCGGCCCGGCTCGGCGAAGAGTTGGCG
>JALDXR010000609.1:0-2690 GCA_032154865.1 Nocardioidaceae bacterium | reverse complement strand
AACGTCTTTCTATACCGCCGAGCGCTCGGTCGTGCCGACGAGGGCGCACTAGCGCAGGCGTCCTATCGAGCCCAGATGCGATGCTGGCTCTGTGAGCAAGAAGCGCCGGACTGGCCGGCAATAACCAGCGCAGTCCACACTGATCCATCCACAGCCGATCTCCCGCGCACGGCCTCGTCTCTCCGGACACGTACTCGGACCTGCGTTTGTCGGTGGGGCGGGCGGGACTCGAACCCGCGACCCAGGGATTATGAGTCCCCTGCTCTAACCAGCTGAGCTACCGCCCCACGTTCCTCGCGCAGCGTATCGGGCGGCATAGCCTTGTCGACGGACGCCGCGACACGACATCATGCCGCGACGGGAAGCACCGGCCGTACTCCACGGTTGAGCCACACCAGACTGCCACTTCGTACTCCTGGAGGAACCGATGGACCAGCCCGCTCCGCTGACCCCGCTCGACGAGTCGTGGGAACGCGCCCTTGCCGTCGTCGCGCATCCGGACGATATGGAGTTCGGTGCGGCCGCCGCAGTGGCGCGGTGGACCGGTCAGGGGAAGTGGATCGGCTACATCATGGTGACCAGCGGCGAGGCCGGGATCGACGGGATGGAGCCTGACGAGTGTCGCCGGGTGCGCGAGGCCGAACAGATCGAGGCCGCCCGGATCGTCGGAGTCGACACGGTGGAGTTCCTCGGCTTCCCCGACGGCATCGTCGAGTACGGCCTGCCGCTGCGGGCCGCGATCGCGAACGCGGTGCGCCGGCACAAGCCGGACATCGTGATCACCGGGACGTTCCGAGAGTCGTTCGCGGGTCGGCTGATGAACCAGGCCGACCACATCGCGACCGGCCGAGCCACGCTCGACGGCGTACGCGATGCGGGCAACCGCTGGGTCTTCCATGACCAACTCACCGACGGCCTCGAGCCGTGGGGCGGAGTGAAGCAGGTCTGGGCGTCGGGGCCCGAAGGCACCCACGGCGTCGACATCACCGACACGTTCGACGCCGGCGTCGAGTCGCTCAAGGCTCATCGGGCCTACATCGAGGGCCTCGGATGGGAGAACTTCGATCCCGCGGAGTTCCTCGAGGGCTTCGGCCGGCAGGC
Source organism: Nocardioidaceae bacterium (assembly GCA_032154865.1). Classification (GTDB taxonomy): domain Bacteria; phylum Actinomycetota; class Actinomycetes; order Propionibacteriales; family Nocardioidaceae; genus DATFRX01. The sequence goes on along the minus strand of JALDXR010000609.1, from coordinate 1,589 downwards.
CGGCACCCGACTGGGCACGACGTTCGCCTCGATATTCGAAGTGTTCCCGCTGACCTGGGAGCAGGACGAGGAGGAGTAAGCCCTCGGCCCACCTCGTTCATCCCGGATGAAACGGGTCGAATGCCCCTGTTCTGGTGGGCCGAAAGCCTCGAAAATTGTCCGGTCGGACTGACAACCATGTGAGACCGATCAGCGTCTCGATAGGCAGGTGGATGTCCCACCGACCTCACTCTTCGGAGGCAACGATGAATGTCCTGTCCACGCGCCGCGCCTTCATCCGGCGTGGCCTCACCACCGCAATCGCGGGCGGCATGATCGCCAGCGGAGCCCTTGCCGGTTCGTACGCCTCGGCGGAGGCGGCGTCCGCGCCGACGAGGGCCCCGACCGCGACGATCACCGCCCACCCGTCGGACACCACGGTCAACAGCGGCCAGCAGTTCCGGGTTCGCGGTCTGTTCAAGATCGGCGGCTCGCCGGCCGTCAACCGGACGGTCAAGATCCAGTCGCTCAACTCGGGTACCTGGCAGAACATTTCTGGTGCGCAGGTATCGACCGGCAGCGACGGCAAGTACGCCGTCCGGCTGATCCTGTCCCGCAAGGGCAACCGCACCCTGCGGGCCGTGGGGATCACGCCCAGCCCGAACACGCCCAACGCGTTCAAGCGGTTCTCGGTCACCGTCCGCTGATGACGCCGGATGCCTGGTGAGTCCGGCGGCTCGACTCCGGCTCATCAGGCGACGCCCGGCAATGCGATGGCGCCATCGGCTTCGAGCACTGTGAAGGTGATCGGTACCGCCGCAACCGGACGCTACGGATCGTTGCTTGCTACGCACACACTCGTCTTGTGAGTCCCGACGGCGAGCCCGGCCGCATCCAATGTCACGGTCACCTCGTCGGAGCCGCCTGGCGCTGTGGTGCCTTCGGTGGGCTGAGCGACAGCGGCGGCGAAGCCTGACTCACTCCCACGTGCAGGAGTACGTACGGCGGACGAAGCGGATTCGCATTACCGAGATAGCGTCGTACAAATCGTGCAACGCCGGGCTTGATCCGCTCATTGGCGCCACCTCGATGGCGCTTGTCGACTCCCGCGAGTGGACTCGAAGTAGCTGCGAACCAAAATCCCGTGACTGTCTGCCACCAGCGGATATGTCCTTCCACCTGCGGCGATACCGTCCAGTCGCGGGAGTCACAAGAGGACACAGATAGACGTAGAATCACTCTCGGATGGCACGTAGGTGCACGACGATCCGCGAGTGGAGGCAGCACAGTGGCGGGACGGAAGGGGCGACGCGGCTTCGGGCGCATCAGGAGGCTTCCCTCGGGGCGCTATCAGGCGTCGTACGTCGGCCCGGACACAGTACGGCACAACGCGCCGTCGACCTACGAGACGCGGGAGGATGCCGAGGCGTGGCTGGCCGCCCGTCGCGCGGAGGTTGTGGGCGACGAGTGGCGACCTCCGCGCCCGCGCAGGTCGGCCACGTTAGGAGCGTTCGCTGAGCGCTGGCTGACCGAGCGTCGCAAGGGTGATGGGTCTCCCCTATCGGTCAGCACCCGGAACCACTACCGCAAGCTGCTCGATGCATTCATCC
>JALDXR010000608.1:0-2692 GCA_032154865.1 Nocardioidaceae bacterium | reverse complement strand
CCGGCATCGCGGTCCGCGAGCGCAATCGCGCCGACGGCGACCAGCGCAGCGACCGACGCGACGGCGATCGGCGCGATCCATCGTGCGCGACGAGTTGTCGACCGTACCGGCTCCTCGTCACTCAGTATCGATCGCAGGATCTGGTCACGCCGATGCGTCGGGAGTTTGCGCTCCGCTGGAAGTAGGTCGGTTCCGCTCATGCTTCTTTCTCCTTGTCGACTGGGGTCCCAAGCAGCATCTCCAGGCGCTTCCGGCCACGGGACAACCGCGACTTGACGGTGCCGTCGGCGACGCCGAGAGCCTCTGCCGCCTCGGCGATCGAGAGCTCGGCCCACACGACCAGCTCGATCGCCTCGCGCTGCGACCGCGGCAGGTCGCGCATGGCCCGGCGTACCTCGCTCATTTGCCGCTCGTCGTCGACCCGCTCGGCAACCCGGGGCGCATGGTCGGCCGCATCCGGACTCGGACGCAGTCGATGCAGCAGCCTGGCCCGACGCCGCTGCGACCGCAGCAGGTTGGCGCACTCGTGCCCGGCCATCGTCAACAACATTGGGCGAGCCGAGGTCAGTCGCAGTGGACTGAGCCACCGCCCCTAGCCCGCCGCCAGAGCGTGCTGAACGTGGCCTGCACGGCGTCCTCCGCGACCGACCACGACGCCGTACGCCGAAACGCGAAGTTGTACACCGTGTCGACATGACGCTCGTAGATCTCGGTCAGGGCCTCCGGGTCGCCGACGCACAGCCGGCTCCAGGTCGCCTCGTCGGACTCGGCCACGACGCTCCCCTCGCGTTGCGTCGTCCGTTTCTCGTGCACGTGTCTCACACCCTGTACGGGTCCGGATCGGCCGGCCGGGTTCCGCAGCCCGTTCGCGCGCGATCTCAGCAGGCGGTCACCGACTGCAGGGAGACCACGTCGGTGAGCCCGATCGACACGGTCTGTCCGTCCGCGTTCAGCGTGATGCTCGAGAGGTCCATCTGTTCGAGCTCGCCGCACACCTGACCATCGGCCGTGCTCACCTCGACAAGCGCCGACGGCGTACCGGACTCGCCCTCGGTCGGCCACCACTGCGACGTCGTCGCCAACGCCGTCAGCGCAACAGCCACGAAGGTGAGTGCGATGCCCATGCGCAGTCGCCCGACCGTACGACGGATCTCGTTCGCGTCGTCGGGCTGCGGCGCTCTCGCGTACACCGGCCAGGCCGCGAACGCCACGAGCACGGTCGCGAGGCAGGCCACGGCGAGCGCCACCAGCACGAGCCAGCCGGACAGGACCTGCAACCAGTGCGGGAGGTTGGCGTCGCTGCCTTTGAGTACGCCGCACAGTCCGATGAAGCCGAGGACAGCAAGCTGCACGCCATGCCAGCCCCGGGCCGATGTCCGCAGCTCGGCAAGGTTACCGGTGTCGGTGGTATCCGCCACGCCGCTCCTCCAGTTGTCACCTTGCCACAGGGCGTCGCGGTGCGCGAGGTCCGTACGTCAGTTGGCCACGCGTGTCGCGGACACCGGCTAGCTGCCCGGCTCCCACGTCTGCACGATCTCGTGCCGGCTGTCGTCGACGACCACACGGGCGGAGGCACCGTTGAGCAACGGGAGATGGGGCGGGACATGACCGATCTCGAGGTCGAACACGATCGGGCAGTCGAGTCCGCCGAGCGCGTCGAGGGCTGCTTCGTCCTGGGTCAGGCCGCCGTCTTCGGTCGACGCCGGAGCGTTGGTGCGCCCGATCAGAATCGCTGCTGCGTGGTCGAACCATCCCGCGTAGCGCAGGTGATGAAGGTAGCGACAGATCGTGAAGGCCTCCGCTTCCGCGGTCTCGACGTAGACCACGAGGTCACCGTGTTCTTCGCCGAAGGCTCGGACGTCGCCGTACGGTGTGCCACCGATCCCGACCATCCCCTCGGTGCAACCGCCGATCAGTGTGCCCGTGACATCGAGGGTCTTCGCGCCGTGCAGGCGCCACCGTCCCTCGCCGACCGCCTTCCACTCCGTCGCGTCGTAGACATCACGGGGTTGCCAGGTCCTGACGAGCCCGCTGTCGTTCTGCCGGACGTTGCCATCGGAGCTCGCGACATCGGTCCAGTGCGCCAGTCCGGTCGGAACGGCGTACGGGGTGTCGGCGAGGTTGTCGCCATTGAGTGTGGGCAACCCCGCAAGAAGGGTCAGCGGGACCATCCAGGTGGACGAGTCTGAGTAGCCGACGACCCAGGTCGGCTCTGCGTCGGCAATGGCCGCGTAGTCGAGTTGGTCCAGCAGATCCAGCGCGGTTCCGGCCCCGCCCCATGGGGGTACGACGGCGCGGATCGACGGATCGGTGAGCATGCTGGTGAGCTCCGCGGCGCGCTCCTCCTTCGGCGCCGAGATCCATCGCTCGGCGCTCATGCACTCGCCCACGATGACGTCGTACCCGCGCCTGCGCAGCCAATCGATGCAGAAGTCGATGCGCGGCTGGGCCTTCGGCGGTACGCCGGCCGACGGAGCGGTGACGCCGATTCGATCGCCACGACACAAGGGCTTCGGGAAACGCAACGGCATGCTCGGATCCCATCAGCCCGATGGCGTCGGCAGCAACTCCGATCCGGGCTCCTCAGCGGCCGCGATGCAGGCGGGTCCAGACGGCCGGGTCGACGATGCCGTCCACCTTCAGGCCCCGCGTCCGCTCGTACCCGCGCACGGCCTCGGCCGTCTGCTTCGAG
>JALDXR010000607.1:0-2695 GCA_032154865.1 Nocardioidaceae bacterium | reverse complement strand
ATCGATGAGACGTCTGGCCTCGATCCTGGCGGTAGTCGCACTGCCGGTGGGTTTCCTCAGCGCCATCCCGCAGGCGACCGCGGCGGTCAACAGCGCACCGTCCGGCGTCGCGGCCCAAGCCGACGACCTCCCCGAGTGGCCGGAGGTCGGCAGCGCGCGGCTGGTGCCGGTCCAGGAGTCGGGGCCGCCGGGCGAGCGGCTCAACCTGATCGTCATGTGCGACGGGTACACCTTCGAGGAGATCGACAAGTGTGAAGCCGACGTGGATCGCAACCAGGCGGTCCAGTGGACCACGGAGCCGTTCCGCACGTACCGGAACTACGTCAATGTCTATCGCTTGGAGATCATCTCCGGCGAGTCCGGCGTGCGTTGCGACCCGGATGAGGAAGGCGGACCGGACCCCAACAAGATCACGCCGCTTCGGATGATCTTCCAGTCCGGGTGCACTGATCCGCTCGCCCGCGGCACCGTCTACAACAACAGCAACTTCGGCCCGAACAACCCCACTGGCAACGGCCCTGGTGGCCCGGGTACGGCCCTTCCCGAGGGTGTCGCCACCGGCAACCAGCAGCACAACTTCTATCTCGACACGTACGTCGAGCCGGTGCTGGACATGGATGCGACCCCGGCGAACGGTGTGCAGACGCTGGCGATCTTCAACACCTTCACCTACGGCGGCATCGGCGGCACCCAGGCGACCACCTCCGGTGGCTCCCCGCAGGGCCCGCTGATCTCCCTCCACGAGATCGGCCACTCGCTCGGGACGCTGTCCGATGAGTACCCATACTCGTCGCGCGACGTCGTCCGCCCCTGCTACACCGGCGGCGAACCCGGGAGTTTCCACCACACCATCTACGACGACCCCCAGGAGATGGTCGCCGACCAGCACAAGTGGTGGCGATGGATCGGCGAGGAGAGCATCTCCGGCGGAACGATCGGGTTGCACGAGGGCGGCAACAGCTTCCCGTGCGGGATACGCCGGCCCAGCGAGCACTCGATGATGCGGTGGATTGGGTTCGACCTGGACCAGGTCGGCCTGGAGCACATGGTCGCCCGGATCACCGGCCTACGAAACAAGGGCCAAATGCCACTGGTCAGCACTCCCGAGGGCACGGTGCCACAGGACAGTGTGCTGTGGGTCGATCCCACCCATCCCCGGTTCCACAATCTCGACATCACGTGGCGCGTTGGCGGTGAGGTGATCGACACCGACGACAGCGACAGCCTCGATCTGGGCGAGCTCGACGTCGCTCCCGGCACGGTCGTGGCGGCCGAGGCCCGCGACCCGGTGGGTCCGAACGGCCTCGACTGGGTGCGCAACCCGTCGACCAACAACACGTCCACCGACTCCGGCTACAACGGGCCGCGATTCGTCCAGACCCGGCAGTGGACGGTCGGAGACACGACGGTCGCGCCGTCCGCGCCGGCGGCCGAGATCACCCTGGCGACGATGAACACCCAACCGGTCGCGGGTGACGAGATCGTCTATGTCGAGACCAACCACCCGACCGACCGGGTCGTGGACGTCTCCTGGAGTCTGAACGGCACGGAGATTCCCAACCCGACCAACAGCCGGACGCTGGACCTCGGTGAGCTCGGCCTGGCGCCGGGGACGTACTCGCTGACGGCGACGGTGACCGACCCGGCCGATCCGGGTGGCGTCTCCGCCACCGAGGAGTGGACGGTCGACAACGCGCTGCCGACCGCTCCGCGTGACCTGTCCGAGCCGCTGACGACACTCGAGGACGACCTGGAGCACCCGGTCTACTTCAACGGGTGGGACATGGTCCTCGAGCCGCAGGATGACCAGACCGGCTATGACGAGGAGCGGTTCGTCGTCGGTCAGCTCCGGCTCGACGGGGACGGCTGGTTCAACTACTTCGGCTTCCCCGAGCAGGAGAACGCCCCGTTCCAGTTCCGTCACTCCGGCACCGACATCAAGGCGCTGACGTACGGCAACCTCGGCACCGGCGGACTGTCCCGGGCGGCCTTCGAGCAGACCCTGCCGGACACCCACCCGAGCGGCGGCTTCATTCCGGGATTCGGGACGCACTTCGTCGAGCACCGGGCGATCGACCCGGCGGGCAATTACGGCGACGCCGGGTCCTACCGGGCGACGGTGCTCCCCGGCGGTTCGCCCGAGTGCACCCGTACGCTGACGGGCCTGCAGATCAACCTGACGGTCACCAGCGGCGTCACCTGCCTGGAGAACGCCACGGTGGCCGGAGCGCTCACCGTTCGGTCCGGAGCGTCGGTCGTGCTCACCGACAGCATGGTCGCGGGACGGCTGCAGGCGACCGGCGCCGAGGCCGTGCAGTTGTTCGGCAGCTCGGTCAACGGGCCGACCAGCATCTCCGCTACCACGCGCGACGTGACGATCGCCGGCAGCACCTTCAACGGACGGTTCACGCTGTCCAACAACACCCAGGTGACGGCCAACGAGCGTTACAGCCGTCTCGCCGGTGCGTACGGTCCGGTCCTGGCCGGCAACACGGTGAACGGCGAGCTGGCCTGCTCCGGCAACAGTGCCGCCGCGAAGGACTTCGGCGCTGACAACCTGATCCGCGGATCGCACACCGGCGACTGCGCGGATCTGTAGGGCGAGACCCGACCGGTCAGCGGGTCGCCGCTGAGCGGTCGGGCGCCCAGAGCCGATCGGCGTAGCTGCCCAGATAGGCCGCGGACACGCCCCAAC
>JALDXR010000606.1:0-2695 GCA_032154865.1 Nocardioidaceae bacterium | reverse complement strand
CGGGCGGACCGTGCAGCTTCGCCGACCGGGCTACATCATCCGACCCAGGCCAGGCCAGGTCAGCGTCCGGTGCGATCGAGTCCGTGCTCGAAGGCGTACGCCGCGGCGGCCGTCCGGGTGGACAGGTCGAGTTTGGTGAAGACGTTGGCCAGATGCCGAGCCACCGTCTTCTCACTGACGACCAACTCGGCGGCGACCTGGCGATTGGTCAGGCCGGCGGCGATCAGCGCCAGCACCTCGACCTCGCGCGGGGTGAGTCCGTCCGGGAGCACGGCGCGACCGCGTAGCTCCGCGACCCGCTTCGCGTCCGCGACGGCTCCGAGACGGTCGAACACCGCCGCTGCGGCATCCAGTTCGAGGCCGGCCCGGTCCTCGTCGCCGAGTGCCCGGTAGGCCTCGGCCGACAGCAGCCGGACCCGGGCCGCATGGCACGGCGCGTCGAGGTCGTGCCAGGCCTGGCCGGCGGCGCCCAGCTCGACCAGCGCCTCGGCCGGCTGCCCGTGGGCCAGAAGCGTCGCGCCCAGGAGTTGCCGGGCGGTGGCGGCATGACCCGGGCTGGCGTACGCCGCGGCGATCTGCCCGACCTCCGTACTGGCCTCCCAGGCGAGATCGAGCTCACCGGCGGCGAGAGCGATCTCCGCTTGCGCGGCGCGGAGCCGGGCGCGGGCGAGCCGGTCGTCGGGCTGGGGCGCGAGGGCGGCTCGGATCGACGCCGAGGCGGCGGCGACGCGACCCTGCGCCAGCCGAAGCAGAGCGAGTCCGGGCTGTGGATCGCGGCCCAGCTCGTGGGCCTGCCGGTAGGACTCCTCGGCGCCGGCCAGATCGCCTCGACCTCGCTGGATCTCACCGACCTGGTAGTGGCCCTCGGAGACGACGGCGACATTCATGTCGGCGAGCTCGTCGCACACACGTCGGGCGTCCGCCTCGGCCTGGCTCCACTCGCCGCCGAACTGACGGAGCTGCGCCCGATGGACCCGGCAGATCCCGGCGAACATCGCGGCGCTGGTGAACCGGCCGCACCAGCGCTCGGTCGCGTCGGTCCACTCCCGCGCCCGACGCGGATCGGCCAGCTCGTGACACAGCGCCATGACCTGGCAGTAGAAGTTGCCGGCCCAATCCGGAGCGACGTCGCCCGCGCGTACGGCGATCATCGCCTCGTCGATGACGGCCAGGCCGTCGATGACCGCCCCCTGCTTGACCAGAGCGACGCCTTCGCCGACGAGTCCGGCCGAGTGGAGCGTCCGATCGTCGTACTCGTTCGCCATGTCCTGTACGCGCCGGGCGGCCGCGATCGCCCGCTCCCAGTCCGACACGGCGGTCGCGTCCTCGATCTCCATCGACAGGAGGTAGCCGTGCTCGACGCACTCCGGGAGCCCGCTCAGCAGTCGACCGGCGCGGGCGATCCAGCCGGATCCGCCGACCGCGTCGCCGCGCAGGACGCACAGGAAGCCGATCTCCATCGCCACCCGGGCGGCCGGAGCCGACTGCTCCTCGTCGGTGAGGAGTCGATAGGCCGCCTCGTAGTCGGCCAGTGCGTCGTCGGTCTGGCCCAGCCACCAGGCGGCGTCACCGGCCGCGACGAGATCGGTGCCCGACAGCGGAGTCGTGTCGCGCGCGACGGCATACTGATCGCGCGCCGCGGCCCAGTCGTGCCGCTGGTGCGCTGCCCTCGCCTGCTGGAGTGGATCGCTCCCAACCACCGCGTACTCCATGATCGACACCGGGAGTCTACGTCTGCCCGGGGCCGCGACGGCGATCAGCTGCGCCGGCGTACGGCCGCCGTCACGTGGGGTGGCGTCGGCGTGCCGGGCGGGCAGTCCGGGTTGGTCGTCGGCGACTCGAACGACGTGCGGACCGGGACGACTCCGGCCCAGCCGCCGGCCTCGACGTCTTCGGCGTCGTCACTGACGTCGCCCTGTCGGATCTTGACCGAGGCCTCGTGGAGCGGCAGGGCGAGTACGGCCGTCGCGGCGAGCTCCTTGCGGGTGTGCGCTCGTAGCGTCGCGGAGCGGCCGGGCATCAGGCGGTCGACGATCAGGGTCAGCGCGTGATCGCGCTCGTCCGGGCTCGTCACGAGGCGCGGATCGCCCATGACGACGGCGCTTCGGTAGTTCATCGAGTGGTGGAAGGCCGATCGAGCCAGAATCAGCCCGTCGACCAGCGTGACGGTGACGCAGATCGGCTGCGTCTGTCCCGAGATCAGGCTGCGGGCCGCCACCGAGCCGTGCAGGTAGAGCGTGCCGTCGGGATCCGGGCCGTCGGGGTCGAAGGCGTACGCGGTGGGGATCACCCGGGGTGCTCCGTCCACGACGACCCCGAAGTGACAGATCAGACCCTCGGACAGCACGTCGTACAACGCCTCGCGATCGCTCGCCGCTCGCTCCCGGACGCGGCGGAGCGTGGTGCGCTCGGTCGGTGACAGCGGCGTCGTCGCCTGCACGATCGTCATGGGAAGGCTCCTAGGCGGCGAGTCGGGCGAACGTCTGGCTGCGCGTCTCGGTGTCGTTGCTGGTGGGCGGTGGGGTACGGCGGCCGTAGCCGTCGCCGTCGATGACGTGGCGAAGCGTGGCGGTGGCGGCGATGAGAGCGGTCAGGGTGACGAGGATGGTGAGGGCGAGTGTGAGGTCCATGCCCTCCAGTCTGGGCGAACAATGGCCTGCTGGCTTGGTCCGATCGGCCGCAGCCTGGCTGGGCC
>JALDXR010000605.1:0-2698 GCA_032154865.1 Nocardioidaceae bacterium | reverse complement strand
TGCCGGGCACGCTGAGCGAGAAGATCGACCCGTACCTCCGGCCGCTCTACGACGCCCTCCACGACATGCTCGACCCCGATTCGATTCCGAAGCTGCTGGCGGCCGGCACCATCGAGGTCGCGCCGCTGGCCTACATGCGGGGCCGCGCCCAGCCGGTCTTCAGCAAGGTGCTGACACCTGACGGATTCCGATCGATCGGCGACCTCGAAGTAGGTGACCTCGTCATCGGATCGGATGGCAGGCCAACGCCCGTGCTGGGCGTCTTCCCCCAGGGTACGAAGGAGATCTACCGAGTCACCACTCAGGACGGTGCCTCGACGTTGGCCTCCTCCGATCACCTCTGGGCGGTGTACACCAGGGCCGACCGTCGACGCGGGAAACCAGCCAGAGTCCTTGAGACCAAACAGATGGTCGGCAAGCTGCGGGCCGCGCACTATCACCGGTACGAACTCCCGGTCATCAGCCGACCGGTCGAGTTCCAGCCACGCGCCGTCCCGATGGATGCCTACGCGCTCGGCCTACTGCTCGGTGATGGCTGCCTGACGGGATCGACTACGCCGAGCTTCGCGACCGCGGACAACGAGCTTGCGACGGCTCTCGAGTCCGCGATCCCGGAGATCGCCGTCCGCGCCAAGAGGGGCTACAACTACATCCTGAACCGTGCGAACGCGGCCGGAACGTCGATGCGCACCGAGAATCCGGTGACCCGAGTTTTGCGGGAGCTCGACCTCTGGGGCACCCGGTCGGACACCAAGTTCGTCCCGGAGGCGTACCTCTACAATTCGTCCGATGTTCGCCTTGCACTACTGCAGGGTCTGTTGGACTCCGACGGTGGACCGGTTACCCAGCGTCGTCGGACCTGCCGAATCCAGTACACGACCACGTCGTCTCGGCTGCGCGACGATGTACTCTTCCTTGTCCGCTCGCTGGGAGGCATCGCGTACTGCCGTACTCGGGTCGCGGCCGGCCGGACGCCCGGTCGGGTCAACGGTCGACCCGTGGGCTACCGCGCCGATTCTTACGTCATCGACCTGCGACTGCCCGCCGAGATAGACCCGTTCCGGTTGCAGCGAAAACTGCTGACGTACCGGGAGAATGGCGGCGGAGGGCAGCCGAGACGTTTTGTCGACCGCATCGAACCCGTCGGGTCCGAGGAGGCAGTCTGCATCCAGGTAGCGGCGGCCGACTCGCTCTATGTCACAGAGGACATGCTCCTGACACACAATTCGCTGAACGACTCGTTCATCATCCTCGACGAGGCCCAGAACACCTCGCCGGAGCAGATGAAGATGTTTCTGACCCGGCTCGGATTCGGGTCGCAGATGGTCGTCACCGGCGACGACACGCAGATCGACCTGCCGGGTGGCGCCCACAGCGGACTGCGACAGGTCGAGGCCATCCTCGACGGCGTACGCGACGTGTTCTTCATCCGGCTCACGAGCCACGACGTCGTACGCCACAAGCTGGTCGGTCGGATCGTGGCGGCCTACGACCGCTACGAAGCCGGCCGATCGTCGCCCGGCCCCTCCTGATCGGCATGAGCATCGACGTACTCAACGAATCCGGCCACGACGTTGATGTGGTCGAGCTGACCCGACTCTCGCGGTTCGTCATGGACCGGATGCGGCTGCATCCGGCGACCGAGATGTGCCTGCGGCTGGTGGACGAGGAGACCATCGCGGCGCTGAACGCGAAGTGGATGGGCTCCGACGGCGCGACGGACGTGCTGGCGTTCCCGATGGACGAGCTGGTGCCGGGCCGCGTGGGGGAGGAGCCCCAGGAGGGTTACCTCGGTGACATCGCGCTCAGTCCGGTGGTCGCGGCCCGGCAGGCGGCCGAGGCCGGGCATCCGGAGGTCGACGAGCTCCGGCTGCTGACGGTCCACGGCATCCTGCATCTGCTCGGCTACGACCACGCCGAGCCGGCCGAGCATCGCGAGATGTTCGGGCTGCAGGCGCGGCTGCTCGCCGAGTGGCAGGGTGTCCGGTCCGGCGACAGTCTCGACGACCCCGGCGAGTTATCAGGCACCATTCGGGCCAGGACCCGAGTAGCGCCTGACAGCTCCGCGAGCAGCCAAGGGGAGGAGCGAGCCTGATGGACCGGCCGGACGTCCTGCTGGTGGGGATCGCCGCGATGCTCGTCGTGGTCGCCGGCGTCTTCGCCTCGGCCGACGCGGCGTTGTCGTCGCTGTCCAGGGCCCGCGCCACCGAGCTCGTCCAGCAGGGCCGCTCCGGGGCTCGACGGGTCCTGACGGTCGCCGAAGACCCGCCGCGCTACCTCAACACGGTGCTGTTGCTGCAGACGGCGGCCGAGACGACCGCGATCGTCCTGGTCGCACTCGTCGTCGCCGACACCTACGACCCCACCTGGCAGCAGGTCGTGTTCACCGTGGCGATCATGCTCGTCGTCTCCTACGTGGTGATCGGCGTGGCGCCGCGGACGCTCGGTCGCCAGCACGCCGAGCGGTTCGCCTTGCTGAGCGCCGGAGTCGTGATCGTCCTGACCCGGATCCTCGGGCCGGTCCCGCGGTTCCTGATCCTGCTGGGCAACGCACTGACCCCCGGCAAGGGCTTCCGCGAGGGCCCGTTCGCGTCGGAGGCCGAGCTTCGCGAGATGGTCGACCTCGCGGAGCAAAGCCGGCTCATCGAGTCCGGCGAGCGCGCGATGATCCACTCGGTCTTCGAGCTCGGCGACACGA